>JAPLRA010000119.1 GCA_026399445.1 Sulfuritalea sp. | reverse complement strand
GGCGCCGGGCGCAGGTAGCGGCCGGTGTCGCCATGCACGTAGAGGATGTTGCCGCGGCTGTCGGTGGTGACCGAGGCCGGCGCATAGGTCTGCAGCAGGGCGTGGGCACTCAGCGCGGCGACATTGCCGGCGCGGCCGGCGGCGGCTTTGCCGGCGGCTACCGCGGCGGTTATTCCGGCGGTGATGCCTGCGGTGTGTTCGGTGCGTGTGATCTGGGCCCAACTCATGTCGGTCGTGGCCTTGACGTGGGGCGCGCCGAGGGGGTGATTGGCGCGGTAAAACTTCCACTTGCGGTCGATCGATGCAAACAGGTCGGGACGGCTGGTGATGCTCTCCGAGGCGGACAGGAACAATACGCCGTTGGGCCGCAGCGCGTAGTGGAAGTTGGGGATCAGGCGGTTTTGCAGTTCGGTCTCGAGATAGATCATCAGGTTGCGGCAACTGAGCAGGTCGAGCTTGGTGAAGGGCGGGTCCTTGATCACGTTCTGCACGGCGTACACCACCATGTCGCGGATGTCCTTCTTGACCTTGTACCCCCCCTCATCCTTGGTGAAGAAGCGGCGCAGACGTTCGGGGGTCACGTCCTGCGCGATGTTGGGCGGATAGCGTCCGGCGCGCGCCACGGCAATGGCGTCGTCGTCGAGGTCGGTGGCGTAGATCTGGATGTTGAGTTCCTGCTCGTGGCGGGCATGGATCTCGTCCTGCAACTCCTGCAGCACGATGGCGATCGAGTAGGCTTCCTCGCCGCTGGCGCAGCCGGCCACCCAGACGCGGAAATCGTAGCCGGGCGGCTTGCCCTTCAGGAGCGACGGCAGGATGGTTTCCTTCAGGGCGGCAAAGGCTTCCGGATCGCGGAAGAAGCTGGTGACATTGATCAGCAGTTCCCTGAACAGCAGTTGCGTCTCGGTCGGGTTGCCCTTGAGGAAGCGCGCATACACGGCCTCGTCTTCGATGGCGTGCTGTGCCATGCGGCGCTGGATGCGGCGACCGATGGTGCTTTTCTTGTGGCACGCGCTGGCGGTAGACGGACTGCCGGGAGACTTCCACCAGCATGGCCGGCATTTGTTCCACCGCCAGGATGTGGGTGGCATAGCCGGCATTGATGGCGCTGGTCGGCATGCCGTCGTACTTGGCGGTGGAGGGTTCCTGCACCATGCAGACGCCGCCGCCGCCGAGGATGGCGCGCAGGCCCAAAGTGCCGTCGGTGGCGGTGCCCGAAAGAATGATGCCGATGGCGCGTTCGGCCTGATCTTCGGCCAGGGAGCGCAGGAAGCCGTCGATCGGCATGCGCTGTCCGCGCGCCAGTTCCGGTACGGAGAGTTGCAGCACGCCGTTGAGGATGGCCATCTCGCGGTTGGGCGGGATGACGTAAACGTGGTCGGGCGCGACGGCGATCTGGTCGAGGGCTTCGACCACCGGCATGGCGGTGGAGCGTTGCAGGATTTCGGTGAGCAGGCTGACGTGCCCCGGGTCGAGATGCGGCACCAGCACGAAGGCGAGGCCGGTGTCCATCGGGCAGGCGCGGAAGAAGGCCTCGAAGGCTTCAAGACCCCCGGCGGAGGCGCCGATGCCGACGATGGGGAAGGCGGGGGTGGGAACCGTTGCCGCTGCTTCCCCTTTATCGATGGCGGCGGCTCTGGGACCGGCTTTTCGTGGGGGTTTCTGGGTGGTCATGAAAATCCCTTTGCTGTAGATGGACATCCTACGCCCACAGGGGGCTTCGGGGTAGCTTTTCTCAGCGGATGCTGACCCCCTCCAGGCCGCCGCTCACGATGCGCCAGCACTCAACCAGCGTGCGCTGCAAACCAGTACACTCTCGTCCTCGCGAGCGGACCCTCGGTACTCGCAGGATTTTCTGCCGACCGCGCGCCGCGTGTCGGACATCTTTGCCCGTCGGCTCCCGTCCCGCCTCATTCAAAGGCCATTCCATGCACCCGATCCACGATGTGGATGTACTCCTCCTGCTTGCCGCAGCGCTTGCTTCCAAGCGACGGCCGGCCGAACTTGTGGAAATCATGGCCGCCACCGATCTGATCCACGGTTCGATTCCGCTCGATGTGGACCTGGCGGCGGCATTTCTTCGGCTCTCGACCCAAGGCTTGATTGCCGAGGAGGCGGGCCGCTTCCGGCTGACGCCGGCCGGGCTGCAGATCATGGCGGGCCTGCCGCGCAAGAAGCTGGAAACCGAAGCGCGCCTGTCCGTCATCAGGGAACAGCTCGCCGGCTATGCGCCGAGCGGGGAGGCCGCGGCCATCCCGCTGACCACGGAACAACTCACTACCGCGATCCTCGCACATCGGACTTTTCTCAAAGGTCCGGGCAGAAACATGCTGGTGCCCAAGCCCAAGGCCGCTGTGGACAAGGCCAAGCGCCCCGGGCAGTGGCGCAAGCTCGACAGCGGGCGGCGTTCCCGGCCTTGAACCCGGCCGGCGCCGGGCAAGGAGTCTGACGGCGCCATGCGTGGCGGAATGCTTCGGGCCGCCATGCTCTGCATGAGTGGCGGCGAACCGCACGGGGATTGACATTTCGGGATTCATTGCGCAGAATTAAAACATCCGTTTTAAACTGCCGTTTGTTCAAGGCCTGCCTGCCATGGAACCCGACACCCGCTCCCGCATTCTCGACGCCGCAGAAAATCTCCTGGTGCAGCACGGCCTCGACGGCACCACGCTGCGCATGATCACCACCGAGGCGAAAGCCAATCTTGCTGCGGTCAACTATCACTTCGGCTCGAAAGAGGCGCTGATCGAGGCGGTGTTCCGTCGTCGCCTGACCTGGCTCAACGAGCAGCGCATCGCCGCGCTGGATGCGTTCGAGGTAGAGGCCAGGGGCGCGCCGCTGAAGCCGCGGCAGATCGTCGAAGCCTTTTTCGGCGTGGCGATCCGCATGGCGGCCGACCGGAATGGCGGCCAGACCTTCATGCGCCTGCTGGGCCGCACCTACACCGAGCCGACGGATTTCGTTCGCACGTTTCTCGCCGAGGAATACGCCGAAGTCATCGCGCGCTTCAAGGCGGCCTTTTTCAAGGCCCTGCCCGATGTGCCGCAGGAAGAATTTCTCTGGCGCTTCCATTTCATGATGGGTGCGCTGTCCTATGCCATTTCCGGGGCCGATGCGCTGCGCCTGCTCGGGCCCATCGACGACACCGACCCCGATGCGCTCTATGTGCGGCTGATGAGTTTCCTCATCGGCGGCCTGCGCGCGCCCTTGCCTGAAATCCAATCCAAACCCGTCAAGAAGCCGCGCGCGAAGCGTGCGGCCTGACGAGAATTTAGTCGAAGGAGAACGCCATGACCTGGTTACTGATCGCTGCATTTGCCACCACTGCCGCCGCCGTGCTGTTGCTGCCGCCCCTGCGCCGCACCCTGCTCACCGGGGCCATCTTCGCCATCTACAAGAAGCTGCTGCCGGCGATGTCGCAAACCGAAAAGGAAGCGCTGGAAGCCGGCACCGTCTGGTGGGAGGGCGAACTTTTCTCCGGCCGGCCGAACTGGCAGACCCTGCTCGACTATCCGCAGCCGAAGCTGACGGCGGTCGAACAAGCCTTTCTCGACAACGAATGCGAGACGCTGTGCGCCATGGTCAGCGACTGGGACACGACGCAGATTCACCATGACCTTGCACCCGACGCCTGGGCCTACGTCAAGGAAAAGGGTTTCCTTGGCATGATCATTCCCAAGCGTTATGGCGGCCTCGAATTCTCCGCCTACGCGCACTCGGCGGTGGTGCAGAAATTGTCCACGCGCTGCTCGGCAGCAGCCGTTTCGGTGATGGTGCCGAACTCGCTCGGCCCGGCCGAACTGCTGCTGCATTACGGCACCGAGGAACAGAAGAACCATTACCTGCCGCGCTTGGCGAAGGGGCTGGAGATTCCCGCCTTCGCCCTGACCAACCCCCACGCCGGTTCCGACGCGGCATCGATTCCGGATGTCGGCATCGTCTGCAAGGGCCAGTGGCAGGGCAGGGAAGTGGTCGGCATGCGCGTCACCTGGGACAAGCGTTACATCACCTTGGGCCCGATCTGCACCATCCTCGGCCTGGCATTCCGCCTGCACGATCCCGACCAGTTGCTCGGCGGCGAATCGGATCTGGGCATCACCTGCGCGCTGGTGCCGACCGACCATCCCGGGGTCAACATCGGTCGCCGCCATTTTCCGCTCAACGCGGTATTTCAGAACGGCCCAAACTCGGGCACGGATGTTTTCATGCCGCTCGACTGGGTCATCGGCGGCCCGGCCATGGCCGGGCAGGGATGGCGCATGCTCATGGAATGCCTGGCGGCCGGGCGTTCGATCTCGCTGCCGTCCAGCAACACCGGCATGTCCAAGATGGCGGTGCGCGCCACCGGCGGCTATGCCCGCGTGCGAGCCCAGTTCAAGACCGCCATCGGCAGGTTCGAAGGCATCGAGGAACCGCTGGCGCGCATGGGCGGCAACACCTACATGATGGATGCGGCGCGCACCATGACCGCCGGCGCCATCGACCTTGGCGAAAAGCCCTCGGTGGTCTCGGCCATCGTCAAGTACCACGTCACCGAGCGCACCCGCCAGGTGGTCAATGACGCGATGGACATCCTCGGCGGCAAGGGCATCGGCCTCGGCCCCAATAATTTCATGGGACGCGCCTACCAGCAGGTGCCGGTTGCCATCACCGTTGAAGGCGCCAACATCCTGACGCGCAGCCTGATCATTTTCGGTCAGGGCGCGATCCGCTGCCATCCCTACGTGCTGAAGGAAATGGAAGCCGCTCGTGAAGCGGATGGCGCCAAGGGCTTGCGTGATTTCGACAAGGCCTTCGCCGCGCATCTGTGGTTCATCTGGAGCCGCGGCTTCCGCGCCTGGAGCATGGGCCTCACCGGATCGAACTTCGGCCCGGCGCCGGACGGCGTGGCGCCGGAAACCCGGCGCTATTACCAGCAGCTGACGCGCTTTTCGGCGGCCTTCGCCTTCATCTCCGACGTGTCGATGTTCGTCATGGGCGGCGACCTGAAGCGCAAGGAAAAACTTTCAGCGCGGCTGGGCGACATCCTCTCCCTGATGTACCTGTGTTCCGCGACGCTCAAGCGCTACGAGGCGGAGGGCAGGCAGAGCGAGGACGCGCCGCTGCTGCACTGGGCGATCTGGGATGCCATGTTCAAGATGCAGAATGCCTTCGAGGGCGTGATCTCGAACTACCCGAACCGCTTCATCGCCGCACTGTTGCACTGGTACATCTTCCCGCTCGGCCGGCCCTACGCGGTGCCGTCCGACAAGCTCGGCCACGAGGTGGCACAACTGCTGATCGAGCCCTCGGCCACGCGTGACCGGCTCACCGCCGGCATGTACGTGCCGCGCGATCCGGTGACGGCGATGAGCGATGCGGTCGGTGTCATCGAACTGGCGCTGGACGCGACCATCGCCGCCGAGCCGATCGAGGCCCGCATCCGCGCCGCCCGCAAGGAAGGGAAAGTCGGCGCTGGCGACACGGCGACCATGGCCGCCCACGCGCGCGAAGCCGGCATCATCACCGCCGAGGAGCACGCGCTGCTGCAGCGGCGCAACCAGTTGCGCGACAAGGCCATCGCAGTCGATGATTTCCCGCAGGACTTCGCCGTCGAGCAGGCCGGCGTGCCGCCCACTCTGCGCAAGGTGGCCTGAGCATGGCGACCTTTGCCCCGGTCTATATCGTCGATGGCGCGCGCTCGCCCTTCCTCAAGTCGCGCAACGTCCCCGGGCCGTTCTCGGCCTCCGACCTTGCCACCATTTCCGGCCGCGCGCTGTTGGCGCGCCAGCCCTTCGCGCCGGATCAGCTCGACGAGGTCATCGGCGGTTGCGCCGGTCCCAGCGTCGACGAAGTGAACATCGGCCGCGTCATCGCGCTGCGCCTCGGCTGCGGCCACAAGGTGCCGGGCTGGACGGTGATGCGCAACTGCGCCTCCGGCATGCAGGCCATCGATTCGGCCATCGCCAACATCCAGAACGGGCGCTCGCACCGTCATGTGGTTCTCGCTGATGGCGCAAGCGCGCACGCTCGGCGCCAAACTCGGCATGTTCGCCAAGCTGCGTCTGGGCATGCTCTTGAGCCCCGTGATCGGTATCGTCAAGGGCCTCACCGACCCGGTGGTCAATTTGATGATGGGCCAGACGGCGGAAAACCTGGCCTGGAAATTCGGCATCTCGCGCCCGCAGATGGACGCCTTTTCGGTCGCGAGCCATCAGAAGGTATCGGCCGCGCAGAAAGCCGGCCGCTTCGACGAAATCGTGCCGCTGATCGACGGCAACGGCAAGGTGTATGCCGAGGACGATGGCGTGCGCCACGACTCGAACCTCGCCGGACTGGCCAAGCTCAAGCCCTTCTTCGATCGCACCTACGGCAAGATCACGCCGGGCAACAGCTCGCAAATCACCGACGGCGCAGCCTGGCTGCTGCTGGCGTCCGCCGAGGCAGTGGAGAAGTACCAGCTGCAGCCGATCGGCAAGATCACCGACACGCAGTGGGCCGGCCTCGATCCGGCGCAGATGGG
>JAPLRA010000084.1 GCA_026399445.1 Sulfuritalea sp. | reverse complement strand
GTCCATTCGCCGTCGGTGACGAAGTTGAACTCACGCCGGACGGGCAGATCACCGGCCATGGCCCGCGCCGCACCCTGCTCTATCGCAGCGACGCCTACCGGGAAAAGCTGATTGCGGCCAACGCCACGCAATTGCTGCTGGTGGTCGCCACCGACCCCTCGTCTTCCGACATGCTGCTCAGCCGCGCGCTGGTCGCCGCCGAGCATCAGGGCCTGCACACCACCATCGTCCTCAACAAGAGCGATCTCACCGCCGCACTGCCCGCTGCGCGCAAGCTGCTGGCACCCTTTATCGCGCTCGGCTGCCGCGTCGTCGAGCTCTCGGCCAAGCTTGACGCATCGCCGCTGCTGCAGCTGCTGGCGGGCGAATGTTCGGTGCTGGTCGGCCAATCCGGTATGGGCAAATCCACCCTGACCAACGCCTTGGTACCCGGTGCGGCTGCGCCCACCCGCGAGCTCTCGACCGCGCTCGACAGCGGTAAGCACACCACTACCTACGCCCGCCTCTACAAACTTCCGAACGGAGGGACGCTGATCGACAGCCCCGGCCTGCAGGAGTTCGGCCTCAAGCACCTCACGCCGCAGGAAATCGAATTCGGCTTTACCGAGTTCCGCCCCTTCCTCGGCCAGTGCCGCTTCCGCGACTGCCAGCACCAGGCCGAACCGGACTGCGCGATCAAGGCTGCCGTCGCGAGCGGCGTGATCCACCCGCGCCGCCTCGACCACTTCCGCCAATTCATCAGCGAGAACCGCCATGGATCGCACTGAGCGCTTCTACAAGATCGACCAGATGATTCACGACCGGCGCCTGGTGTCGTTTGTCGACCTGATGGAGGCGCTGGAAGTCTCGCGCGCCACGCTCAAGCGCGACCTCGAATACATGCGCAACCGCCTCAACGCGCCCATAGTTTGGGATCGCGATGCAGGCGGCTACCGCTTCGACACGCCGCATGCCGAGGCCGGCGCCCAGTACGAGCTGCCCGGCCTCTGGTTCAACTCGGGCGAAGTCCATGCGCTGCTGACCATGCAGCACCTGCTGACCGACCTCGATCCCGGCGGCATCCTCACGCCGCATATCCAGCCGCTGATCGCGCGGCTCAACAGCCTGCTCGGCAGCGCCGAAAACACCGCCGAGGAAATCCGCCGCCGCGTGCTGATCGTCGGCCTCGGCAAGCGCGACCTCAAGCTCGCGCATTTCGAGAAGGTCGGCGCCGCGCTCTTGCGCCGCAAACGGCTCGCCATCACCTATTTCGCGCGCGGCAGCGGCGAAATGACCGAGCGCGAAGTCTCGCCGCAGCGCCTCGTGTATTACCGCGAAAACTGGTATCTCGACGCCTGGTGCCACCTGCGCAGCGACATCCGCAACTTCTCCCTCGATTCCATCCGCGACGCCACGGTCATCGAGACGAAGGCGCGCGAGGTCTCGCATCGCAGCCTGGACGAAGTCCTCGGCCCCGGCTACGGCATTTTTTCCGGGCGCAAGCTGCAGCACGCCAGGCTGCGCTTCACCCCCAAGCGCGCGCGCTGGGTCGCGCAGGAAACCTGGCATCCGAAACAGAAAGGCGCCTACAGCGCCGACGGTTCATGGCTGCTCGAATTCCCCTATGCCGACCACCGCGAGTTGATCATGGACATCCTCAAGTTCGGCGCCGACGTCGAAGTGCTGGCCCCGCCCGACCTGCGCCAGCGCGTCGCCGACGAGGCCGCACGCATGACGCAGATGTATGCCGCCGCGCCGAAATTCGCGAGGAAAGCGAAAGCCTGACGCTCGCCAGCCTCGAGGGCCAACTCGTCATCACGCTGTCGTCGCGAGTGCTATCCGACTTCGTGGATCAGGACGATTCGCTTGCATGCGCCTGCACCTCGATCACATTGACCAGCCGTCCGGGTGGATACCGCCACGCACCACTTTCCATCCGGGCGGCGTATATCATTGGCGCCGGTTTTCTACACACCCGACACCATGCCTGTTGCCCGCGTTCGCGACATCGAGATCTGCTGGGAGATCAGCGGCGAAGGCCCGCGCCTGCTGCAGATATGGGGCACGGGTGGCGACCTGCGCCGGCCCCCGACCGATTTCGACCGCTACCTTGCCGCGCGCTTCACCGTGCTGGCTTTCGACCAGCGCGGCTTGGGCCGCAGCGGCAAGCCCGAGCGCGACTACACGATGGCGGACTACGCCGACGATGCCGCCGCCCTGCTTGATGCGGTTGGCTGGGAGCAGGCGGCTGTACTGGGTTATTCATTCGGTGGCATGGTGGCCCAGGAACTGGCGTTGCGCCATCCCCGGCGGGTGGAGCGCCTGGTGCTGATGTCGACCAGCGCCGGCGGCGCCGGCGGCTCGTCCTACCCCCTGCATGAGTTGGCGGAACTGGATGACGAAGCACGCGTGCGCCGCTTGCTCGACCTGGCCGACAGCCGCCGCACATCGCAATGGCAGTCGGCCAACCCGGCGCAGTGGCAAAGCCTGGTGGACGTTGGCATGGCGGCGCTGCAACTCGGTGCGGACAATCCCGCGCAGCGCGGCGGCAGACTGCGGCAATTGGTGGCACGGCGGCAGCACGATACCTGGGCGCGTCTGCCCGGTCTGCGGATGCCGGTGAGCGTGTTTGCCGGACGCTACGATGCAACCGCCACGCCGGAGGTGCAACGCCGGCTGGCTTCACGCATCGCCGGTGCCGGCTACCGCGAATTCATAGGGGGACATCAGTTCTTCGTCGAGGACCCGAGCGCCGCGCCGATGATTGCCGGCGCCCTCGGCGGATATGGATCGCCCGGCGAACCGGAGTGAGACGCCCGATCGTGACGCAAAAAAAAGTCGGCGCCGGCGACACGGCGAAAAGCTCCCGGCGGCAACTTCGGCCTAGGCGGCCCCGGCTTTGGCCTCGCCCAACAACTGGGCCCCCACGGCCAGTAGCGCGGCGGCGCAGACGCTGTGCCCCACCGCCAGCCAGAGACTGAAACCGCTGACCACGGTCAGGCCGCCGAGCGCAAATTCCAGCGCCAGCAAACCCAGCAGCCCTCTGCCCAAGTTGCGCGTCGAATCCGCTGCCAGTGCCCTCAGCCCGGCGATGCCCAGCAACAGCACGGCGGCCGCAGCGCAGTAGCGATGCAGCAGGTGCAGCGCGACGCCGCCGGCATCGCCGGCGATCGCCGGGGCGCTCACTCCCGCAAACGGATTGAGTGCGCCCCAACCCTCCGCCACCGGCCACCAGACACCGGCACAGGAGGGCGTCGACATGCACGCGGTCGCCGCAAAGCGGGCACCGATCATGGCTCCCAGCGCAATCGCCAGTACCAGCGCCACCAGCCCGGCGCGCAAGACGACAGACGTGGCACGAGCAGGCCTTGGCGCGGCAAGATCGGGCCCGGCGGCGACCACCATCCGCCAGGACAGGGCAACCAGGCCGAGGCCACCCAGCATGTTGAGGAAACTGGTCCAGGCCCGATGCGGATCGGAACTCCAGAGCCCGACGAAGGTGAGCAGGATCATCAGGGTCAGAATCGAGGCAGCGTAGCCCGCCACCGGCTGGATCGGGCTGGGACGCTGGCACTGCCAGGCAATGTAGAAACCCAGCAGAAGCGAACAGGAGGCAACGACGCGATGCAGGATGCGAACGGCGCCGGTATGCGGATGCGGACCACCGGCCAATAGCTGCCCGTAGCACTCGGGCCACCCTGTACAACCCAGGCCCGCGCCGTTAAGGCGGATGTAGGCGCTGATGACGACGACCATGAATGACAACGCCGTCAGCAGCAACGCGAGTTTCCTGATTCTCTTCAGGCGGTCGCTATGGCTCTCCATGGCCGCAAGCCTGCTTGTCACCCCGGGAACTTCGCCGGCGTGCGCGGCAACGACAGCCCGCGAACGACGCCGGCAATACTGCGCCAGAGAATCGGCAGCAGCCAGATGATCAGCACGACCAGCAGTACCAGTACGGCCAGCATCAGCAGCGGGTGGGCGAACATCAGCCACAAACCGGTGAGAACCACGACATCCTCGCCGAAGGATGCGGCGATGTTGGTGAAGGGCTCAGGCGATGCGTTTATCATGGCGCGCGTCCCCGCCTTGGTGAAATGGGTGCCCGCGGCCAGCGTGCCGCCCAGCATCGCCATCGCCGTCTGCCATTCGAGGCCCTGACCGCCGAAGACCATCGCCGCGAGCGCCGCACCGGCCGGAATGCGGACAAAGGTATGCACCGTGTCCCACACCGAATCGAGTAGCGGGATCTTGTCGGCGAAGAATTCCAGCAGCAGCATGACGGCGGCGGCCCCCAGGACCCACGGGTGCTCCAGCAGGCGCAAGCCTCCCGGCAGCACGACCCAGCCCAGCTTGCCGGCCAGACCTATGACGAACAGGGTGGTATAGAGGCGCAGCCCCGAGGCCCAGCCGAGCCCTGCGGCGAGGGCCAGAAGCCCGGCAAAGTCCAGTGGTAAGCCGGCAAGATCCATCGTTGATACTCCGCGTTGAAGAGGCACTCACACGGCCCCACTATATCCCCTGGACAAAATACCTCAAGTCATCGGCGCCGGAGCCAGCCATCCAGCTCCGGAACTGTCGCCGCCGCTAGGAGTGCACCACCGGATAGCGCGGGTCGTAAACATGCGCCTTGACCAGAGTCAGCATGTCTTCCGGTCGCGATTTGGCCGCCAGCCCCCGCTCGAAAGCCACTTCGGCAACCGCTACGGCGATGCGGGCGGACACCTCGCGCGTGTTCGAGAGCGGCGGGAACAGGCTGCCTTGATCCAGGTCCGCAGGCGTGACCAGCGAGGCGAGGGTATTGGCAGCCGCGAGAAACATCTCGTCGGTAATGCGCGTCGCGCCGCACGCGATCGCGCCCAGGCCGACACCCGGAAAAATGTACGAGTTGTTGCCCTGACGCGGCACCATGGTCTTGCCCTGATACTGCAGCGGCAGGAACGGGCTGCCGGAGGCAAACAACGCACGCCCGTCAGTTCCTTCGTAAGCCTGCTCCGCGGTGCACTCCGACTTGGAGGTCGGATTCGACAGCGCGAAGACGATCGGGCGCTCGTTGCCGTCCGCCATCGCCCGCAGGACTTCCGGTGTAAATGTGCCGCCGACGGCCGCCACACCGATGATTCCGGTCGGCTTGAGCGCTTTCAGCGCCGACAGGAAATCCGAGACAGGGGGATGGTCATGGGCGTAGGGAAGCTTTTGGGACGCCAGCCCTTCGCGCGATTTCACCACCAGCCCCTTGGAGTCGACCAGCCAGCAGTGCTTTCTGGCCTCCATCACATCGACACCTTCGGCAACCATCGCGGCCACGATCAGGTCTGCAATGCCGGTGGCCGCCTCCCCGGCGCCGAGGAACAGGAACTTCTCGTCAGCCAGTGACGTGCCCTTGACGCGCAGCGCCGACAGCACGCCGGCCAATGCGACCGACGCCGTGCCCTGGATATCGTCATTGAAGGTGCAGATCTTGTGGCGATACCGCTCCAGAAGGCGGAACGCATTGTGATTGGCGAAATCCTCGAACTGGATGATGACATCCGGGAAAACATGGCGTGCGGCCGTGATGAATTCATCAATCAGCTCGTCATAGGCCGGCCCGGTCACCCGCCGCCGGCGCAGACCGACATAGTAGGGATCGTTCAACAGGGTTTCGTTGTTGGTGCCCATATCCAGTGTCACCGGCAGGCAGATGGCCGGATCAACACCGGCACAGGCCGTGTACAGCGACAACTTGCCGACCGGAATGCCCATGCCGTTGGCGCCCTGGTCGCCGAGCCCGAGGATGCGTTCGCCGTCGGTG
The DNA here is from genome assembly GCA_026399445.1 of Sulfuritalea sp. Lineage (GTDB taxonomy): Bacteria > Pseudomonadota > Gammaproteobacteria > Burkholderiales > Rhodocyclaceae > Sulfuritalea. The sequence goes on along the minus strand of JAPLRA010000084.1, from coordinate 2,158 downwards.
ACGACGATGATGCCGGCCTTGCCCGGCCAGTTGCGCAGGATGTCGGCGATGCGGCCCCGGTCATTGATACTGATGAACATGCCGCGAGGCCGCTGGAATATGTGTCCGAATCGCTGACAGGCCAGGCCGACCGTCGGCGTGTAGATCAGGGGCATGATCTCATCGACATGGTCGCAGACCACCCGGAAAAACAAGGCCTCGTTTCGATCATGAAGGGAGTTCAGCGCGACAAACTTCTCGAGCGGGTCGGCAAGGCCGCGCATGTTTTCAAGAAACCGCGCCATCTGCTCTTCCTGGGTGTGAACATGTGGCGGCAACAGGCCGCGCAAGCCCAGCGCATCGCGCTCGACCTCGGTAAAAGCGGTGCCCTTGTTGTGCAGCGGATCGTGCAGTAGCGCTACTCCGCGCGATGCGGTTTCGTGACCATGCTTCATGAAAGTCATCCTCCAGGAAAAGTGAAATGGTTCATGTGGCGGTTACAGGAGATCCGAACCTGTCCGGCGGGCTTACCTGCCGGTGAACACAGGTTTGCGTTTCTCCTTGAAGGCGCGAATCCCCTCATGATAGTCATGACTATGGTACAAAATCCGGCGCAGCTCCTCCACTTTCTCGACGCCGCGCGTCGTCCGCCAGTCGGACTGTGAAGATCAATGCTAGCGGTGATTCCGGCCGGCATCAATTGTGGACATCCACGATAGGGAGGCCCCCCAGCCGGACTGGCGAGTCCTGGACAGCGCGACCTGTCCGCTTTTCGGACTTGAAATCGCGCAATTTATTCAAGCTATACTCGCGCGGTATTCCTGTCGATATATTCAGAAGCAGGCGCAGCCAGAGGAGAACACCATGAAGTTCAAGACACTCACCGCCGCATTGTTCACTGTCGGCGTCCTCGCCGCCCCCACGGCTCAAGCCGTGACCGAGATCCAGTGGTGGCACTCGATGGGCGGCGCGCTCGGCGAGGCGCTCAACGGGCTTGCCACCAAATTCAACGAAAGCCAGAAGGACTACAAGGTTGTCACCGTCTACAAGGGGCAGTACCCCGAGTCGATGACGGCTGCGATCGCCGCCTTCCGCGCCGGCAACGCGCCGCACATGCTGCAGGTATTCGAAGTCGGTACCGCGACCATGATGGCGGCCAAGGGCGCGATCGTGCCGGTGGCCAAGGTGATGGCGGACGCCAAGGAACCTTTCGATCAGAACGCCTACCTGCCGACGGTGACGGGCTATTACTCGGACCTCAAGGGCAACATGCTGTCCTTTCCCTTCAATAGCTCGACGGTGATGTTCTACATCAACAAGGATGCCTTCAAAAAGGCAGGCCTGGAACCGGTAGCGCCGGCGACATGGAAACAGTTCCTCGCCGCCGCCGAGAAGCTGAAGGCGGCCGGTCAGCAGTGCGTCTATACCACCAGTTGGCCATCCTGGATGCACATCGAGAACTTCAGCGCCTGGCACAACGTGCCGATCGGCACCAGGCAGAACGGCATGGGCGGCCTCGACGCCGAATTCACCATCAACTCGCCGCTTCACGTGCGCCACATCACGATGCTGGGCGACATGGCGAAGAACGGCCTGTTCACCTACGCCGGACGCACCAATCAGGGCGACGCCAAGTTCTACAGCGGCGAGTGCGCCATGTTCAGCGGCAGCGCGGGTGCCCAGGCGGGCATCAAGAAGGCGGCCAAGTTCGACTGGTCGATCAACTTCATTCCGTATCACGACGACGTGAAGGGCGCGCCGCAGAACTCCATCATCGGCGGCGCTTCGCTGTGGGTGATGGGCGGCAAGAAACCCGACGAGTACAAGGGCGTGGCGAAGTTCATGGCCTTCCTCTCGCAACCCGAAATCCAGATGGGCTGGCACACCACCACGGGCTATGTGCCGATCACGCAGGCATCCTACGAACTAACGCGCCAGTCGGGCTTCTATGACAAGAACCCCGGCGCCGACATGCCGGTGAAGCAGCTCACCAACAAGGCGCCGACCGCGAATTCGAAGGGCCTGCGCTTCGGCAACTTCGTGCAGGGTCGCGAGGTGATCGAGGAGGAACTGGAAGCCGTGTTCGCGGGCAAGAAGGACGCCAAGACGGCATTGAACGATGCGGTCAAGCGCGCCAACGAAATCCTGCGCAAGTTCCAGGCGGCGAACAAGTAGATTC
>JAPLRA010000418.1 GCA_026399445.1 Sulfuritalea sp. | reverse complement strand
CAGGTACGCAGAGCGAGCCAGCGCCGACTTTCTGGAGCAATGGCTTCCCGCTATCGCCACCGGCGAAACCGTGGTCGTGCTGGCCCACGCCGATGCACGCAGGGAGCCGGTAACGGAAATCAACGGCAGCCTCACCGGCCGCAAGGCCGTGGTCGCGCACGGTGCCTGCGCCGACCTGCTGCTGGTCTCGGCGCAAACCGCTAGCGGCGGTACGGGACTTTTCGCCGTGACACCGGGCATCGAGGGCGTCAGCCTGCGCGAGTACCTGACGCTCGACGGCCAGCACGCGGCGGACCTCGTTCTGAGCAATGCACCGGCAACACGGATGGATGCCGGCGGCGCGCTGGATGCGATCGATGCGGCGCTCGACATCGGCCTCGCCGCGCTTTGCGCCGAGGCCGTCGGCATCATGGAAGCAACCGTCGCCGCAACCACCGACTATCTCAAGACGCGCCAACAGTTCGGCCAGCCCATCGGGCGCTTCCAGGCCTTGCAGCACCGCATGGCCGACATGCTGCTGCATCTGGAGCAGGCACGCTCGATGAGCTATCTGGCCGCCATGCACTGCACTAACGAGGACAAGTCCGCACGGCAGCGCTCGCTGTCGGCGGCCAAGGTGACCATCGGTCAGGCCTGCCGTTTCATCGCACAGAATGCGGTGCAACTTCACGGCGGCATGGGCATGACGGACGAGTTGATGCTCAGCCACTGGTTCAAGCGCCTGACCACCATAGAAATGAGCTTCGGCGACACCGACAGCCACCTGCAACGTTTCGCCAAGCTTTCCCGCGCCGCATGACAGCCGCGCTGGTCTTCGGCCGACTCGAACGCCCGGGCGCCGAAATCGACGGGCGCGCCGCACGACTGGCCGGCGGCTTGGCGCGCCTCGGCATCGAAGACGGCGAGGTGGTTGCAGTGATGCTGAGGAACGACCCCGCCTATGTCGACATCATCCAGGGCTGCCGTATCGCCGGCGCCTACTACTGCCAGATCAACTGGCACTTCAAGCGCGACGAGGCCGGATTCATCCTTGCCGACTGCGGCGCCAAAGTGCTGTTCATCCAGCCCGACCTGCTGGCCGAGATCGACGGCGCCGTGCCACCCCATGTGCGCGTGATCACGGTCGCTCACGCGCCGGGCGACATTGCCGAATTCGAAACCTGGCTCGCCGCACAGGCCGCCTACGCCGGAGCGCCCCGCACGCCGCGCGGCCACATGGCCTACACCTCGGGCACCACCGGCCGGCCCAAGGGCGTGCGTCGTCTGCCGCCGTCACCGACACAACAGGTACTCGCCGCACAAGTGGCGAAGGATGCGCTGGGCATCTATCCCGGCGTCCGTAGCCTCCTGTCGGCGCCGCTCTACCACAGCGCCCCCAGCTCTTTCGCCCAGCAGTCGTTGCTGCAGGGCTCGCTCTTCGTCCTCGAAGAGAAGTTCGATGCTGAAGCCACGCTGGCGCTGATCGAACGCCACCGCATCGATACCGCCTACCTGGTGCCGGTGATGTACGTGCGCCTGCTGCGGCTGCCGGCCGAAGTTCGTTCGCGCTACGACCTCTCCTCGCTCAAGTTCGTCGCCTCGACCGGCTCGCCTTGCGCGCCGGAGGTAAAGAAGGCCATGATCGAGTGGCTGGGCCCGGTGATCTACGAGGCCTAT
>JAPLRA010000340.1 GCA_026399445.1 Sulfuritalea sp. | reverse complement strand
TGAAAGCGCACCCCGCCCTTGCCCGGACCGCGCGACAGGTTGTGCTGCACGCGGTAGCCCTCGTAGTGCGCGATCGTGCCGTCATCACGCACGATGGGTACGTCGACCACCAGAATCCGCTTGGGATGCTTGAGCGTCTCCACCCAGCGCGAGAGGTCACCCAGATGCGGCGTGACGCGATCGATCTGTTCAATGAAACTCGCCCACGGCTCGGGCCGAGCCGGATCGAGATAGGAAAGGCTGCCTCGGCTGAGTGTCATGGTTGTCCGTCAGATGGAGGATGCCGCCCGCGCGCCCTGATCGTAGCGGCCGGACAAGGTGCGCAGCAGACGCGCCATATCGCCGATGCGTTCGTTCTCGTCCGCTGCGCCTGAAAAACCCGGCATCAGGCAGGCTTCACGTACCTGCCTATAGCGCTCGCAAAGCTCCCGCCCGGCTGTAGTAGTCGACCAGAACACTTCCTTGCCACGCCGGTTGCCCGACACCAGGCCCAAGTTGGCGAGCTTCTTCAAAGCATAGGAGACGACATGGGCGTCCTCGATGTTGAGCACGAAACAGATGTCGGCCAGCTTTTTTTCCCGACCGCGATGATTGACATGATGCACCACGAGGATTTCGGTCTCAGTCATGTCCTTCACCCCTGCACCGGCCATGCAGCGCGTCATCCAGCGACCGAAGGCGTTGCTGGCAATGATGAGCCCGAATTCAAGCTCGGAGAGTTCCGGAGATTTGTCGGACACCAGGTGTTCGGACGAAACGATGCGACGCACCTCGGACCCGGTGCCTGGTGCGAGAGAAGTCTTGCTCGTCGCCTTTTTTGCCATGATCATGGACTCCCGTGTTTGCTCGACAGAAAGATTGAAACATTTTATTGACGTTTTGTAAATGTAATGTTAACGTACTGTTCGCTTGATCTCATTCACCCTGCCACTTTCGTGAGGAATCCGCCGATGAAAACCCGCCTTTGTACGCTCGTCGCCGCACTTGGTTTCGGTTTCACTGCCCTGTCCGTCTCGGCCCAGACCAAGTGGGACATGCCCACCGGTTATCCGGCCGCCAACTTCCACACTGAAAACATCACCCAGTTCGCCGCCGACGTCGACAAGGCCACCGCCGGCAAGCTGAAGATCACCGTGCATGCCGGCGGTTCGCTCTACAAGGCCAACGAGATCAAGCGCGCGGTCCAGGGCGGCCAAGCACAGATCGGCGAAATCATCTTCGGCGGCTACGCCAATGAAAACCCGCTGTTCGGCACCGACAACGTGCCCTTCCTCGCCACCTCCTATGCCGAGGCGAGAAAGCTCGCTGCGGCGCAGAAGCCGGCGATGGACGCACTGCTGGCCAAGCAGGGCCTGAAGATCCTGTTCTCCGTGCCATGGCCGCCGCAAGGGATCTTCTCGGCAAAGCCGATCAACTCGGGCGCTGACCTGAAGGGCGTCAAGTGGCGCGCCTACAGTCCGCAAACCTCGCGCATCGCCGAACTGGTCGGTGCCCAGCCCGTCACCATCCAGGCCGCAGAGCTTTCGCAGGCACTTGCCACCGGCGCCGTCTCCGCCTTCATGACCTCCGCCGCGACCGGCGTTGACTCGAAGGTATGGGAACAGGTCAAGTACTACTACGACACCCAGGCCTGGCTGCCGAAGAATGCCGTGCTGGTATCGCAGAAGGCCTTCGACGCGCTGGACAAGCCGACGCAGGAAGCCCTACTGAAAACCGCCGCCGAAGCGGAAGCACGCGGCTGGAAGACCAGCGAGGATAAAACCAAGGTCTGGATCGAGACTCTGACCAAGAACGGCATGACCGTCGCCGCGCCGTCAGCGGCGCTGAAAGCTGATTTGAAGAAAGTCGGTGACACCATGATTGGCGAATGGCAGAAGACGGCTGGGGCAGAAGGCCAGGCCATACTCGACGCCTACAAGAAGTAGGCCCGGGGCCATGCGGCATATCCTTGATCGGATCTACGGCGCCGCCGCCTGGGTGGCGGCGCTGTTCATGATCGGCACCCTGGTGATGATCCTGCTCTCCGTGACGGGACGCCTGCTGGATTTTCACGTCCGCGGCACCGACGCCTACGCCGGTTACTGCATGGCGGCAGCGGCCTTCCTGGCGCTGGCGCATACGCTCAAGCGCGGCGAACACATCCGGGTCACGCTGATCCTTGATCACGCCGGAAAGCGCGGCCGGCATGCGCTCGAGATCTGGAGTCACGTCGCCGGCCTGTTCTGCGTCGTGCTGCTGGCCTGGTTCTCAGTGCGTCTGGCGTGGCAATCCTTCCAGTTCAACGATATTTCGCAAGGCACCGATGCCACCCCGCTGTGGATTCCGCAATCGGGCATGGCGCTGGGCACCATTGTTTTTGCCATCGCCATCATCGACGAGCTGGTAGCGGTACTGCGCGGCGAGAAGCTGCGCCACCGCGCCGCCGACGGCGAACCAGTCAGGAGCGAATAGCCATGGACCTGATGATTACTCTGGGTTTGATTCTGGCGCTGTTCGCCCTGCTCGGCAGCGGCATCTGGATCGGCGTCGCCCTGCTCGGCGTCGGCTGGCTGGGCATGGAATTGTTCACCGGTCGCCCGGCCGGCGATGCAATGGCCATCACCATCTGGGGCGCGTCGTCGTCGTGGACGCTGACCGCACTTCCGATGTTTCTCTGGATGGGCGAGATCCTGTTTCGCACGCGGCTGTCTTCCGACATGTTCAGGGGCCTCGCCCCATGGCTGGAAAATTTGCCGGGGCGGCTGCTGCATGTCAATGTAATCGGCTGCAGCATCTTTGCCGCAGTCTCCGGATCGTCCGCCGCCACCTGCGCCACGATCGGCAAGATCACCCTGCCCGAGCTCAAGAAGCGCGGCTATCCCGAGGAAATTACCATCGGCACCCTCGCGGGCGCGGGAACGCTGGGCCTGCTGATTCCGCCGTCGATCATCATGATTGTTTACGGCGTCGCCGCCGAAGTCTCGATCGCCAAACTGTTCATCGGCGGCGTGTTGCCGGGCATCATGCTGGCCATCCTGTTCATGGGCTGGATCATCGTCTGGGCGCTGCTCAACCCCGATGCAGTGCCGCCGGCGACAGAGCAAACCACCTTCGTGCAAAAAGTCTACGCCTCGCGCTACCTGATTCCCGTGGTGGTGCTGATCGTGCTGGTGCTGGGCTCGATCTATGCCGGCATTGCCACGGCCACTGAGGCGGCGGCACTCGGCGTGGTCGGCAGCCTGGTACTCGCCGCGGCACAAGGCTCGATGAGTTGGGGCACCTTTCGCGACAGCCTGCTGGGCGCCACGCGCCTGTATTGTATGATCGCCCTGATCCTTGCCGGCAGTGCCTTCCTGACACTGTCGATGGGCTACATGGGCTTGCCGCGGCATCTCGCCGAATGGATCGCCAGCCTCGGCCTCGGCCAGTTCGGCCTGCTCTTCGGCCTGATGATTTTCTTCATCATCCTCGGCTGCTTCCTCGACGGCATTTCGATGGTGGTGCTGACCATCGCCGTGATCCAGCCCACCATCGTCGCCGCCGGCATTGACCTGATCTGGTTCGGCATCTTCCTGGTGGTGGTGGTCGAAATGGCGCAGATCACGCCGCCGGTCGGCTTCAACCTGTTCGTCATCCAGGGCATGACCGGCAAGCAGTTGCCGTGGATCGCGCGCACCGCGATGCCGGCATTCTTTCTCATGGTCGCCGCGGTGGGCCTGCTCTACGCCTTTCCGGCCATCATCACCTGGCTGCCGCAGCGCATGGTGGGATGAAACCGCGCATCCTCGCTCTCGGTGACGGTGCGCTGACGCTCGAATTCGGGGATCGCATCGATCGGGCGCTCAATGCGAAAGTCATGGCGGCACGCGATGCGCTGGCAGCCATGAAGCTGGAGGGCATCAGCGACGTGGTGCCCACCTATCGCTCGCTGACCGTGCATTTCGATCCATTGCTGCTTGATCGGGAAGCCCTGACCGCGCAGCTTCTGCAGGCGGCACAGGCGCCTCCTGGAAAGTCGGCGCTGGCGACACGGTGGAACATCCCCGTGGTATTCGGCGGCGAATTCGGACCCGATCTGGCGGAGGTCGCGCACACCACCGGGCGCAGCGAAGCGGCCGTGATCGAAGCGCTTTGCGCCACCGAACTGCGCGTCTTCCTGATCGGTTTCCTGCCGGGCTTTCCCTACCTTGGCGAGTTGCCGGACTGGCTGCGGCTGCCGCGCCGCACCACGCCGCGCACTGCCGTCCCAGCCAACAGCCTGGCCATCGCCGGCGCTCAAGCCGCCGTCTACCCGTGGGCAAGCCCGGGTGGCTGGCATCTGCTGGGGCGCACACCCGTGCGCCTGTTCGATCTGGCAGACGCCGCCCGACCGGCGCTGCTCGCGCCCGGCGACACCCTGCGCTTCGCGCCAGTCAGTCGCGCCGAATTCGAGTGCCTTGCTGCCGACGTTGCCGCCGGAAAAATCGGACCCAAGGATTGGCAGGCAGCATGATCGAAATTCTTGAGTGCCGCATGCCGGCCAGCTTTCAGGATGTCGGCCGCCCCGGCTACCGGCACCTTGGCGTGCCGCTATCCGGGGCGCTGGATGTCGAATGGCTGGCCATCGCCAATACCCTGGCCGGCAACCCGTCCGGAGCCGTCGCGCTGGAAGTACACCTGCTCGGCCCCAGCTTGCGTGCGACAGCGCCGGTAACGATCGCGCTGGCCGGCGAGTTTTCGGCGCGGATACAGGATGCCGCCGGCCAATGGCGCGAGGCCTGCAACTGGCGCAGCCATGCCCTGGCCGCGGAAGAGATTCTGGTCACCGGCGCCCTGCGCAGCCGCATCGGCTATCTCGCGATTCACGGCGGCTTCGATGTGCCCGCGGTGCTCGGCAGCCGCTCGACGTATGCCCGTGCCGGACTCGGCGGCATCAATGGCCGCGCGCTGCAGGCGGGTGACTGCCTTGAAGTCGGCGCTGGCGCCCCGGCGATTCAACAACGCCTGCCGCAGCCGCCGCGCCCGGCCAGTGGTCCTTTGCGAATACTGCCCGGCCCGCAGCGCGAGTACTTCACCGACGCGGCGTGGACGCACCTCATCAACGACGAATTCACCGTCAGCCGCGAGGCGGACCGCATGGGCCTGCGCCTCGACGGCCCGCGCCTCGAGCATGATCCGGCATTCGGCGCCGACATCGTTTCGGATGCCGTCACGCCGGGCGTGATTCAGGTCCCCGGCGACGGCCGCCCGATCGTCCTGCTGGCCGATTGCCAGACCGTGGGCGGCTACCCGAAAATCGCCACCGTAGTCGGCGCCGACTTGCCGCGCCTGGCTCATGCAGGTCCAGGACACACGCTGCGCTTTGTCGAGGTCAGCATCGAAGAAGCGCTGGCTGTGCGGCGGCGGGCAGCGGCAGCACTGGCAGATTGCATTGCCAGAATCGTTCCGGACGCTGCAGAATTGGATTTCGACGCCTTGTATGGCGCCAATCTGGTCGACGGAGTGATCGATGCCAGGCAAAGCAATTAACCTCAACGCCGACCTCGGCGAAGGCTTCGGGCCCTGGCAGATGGGCGATGACGCTGCCATGCTGGATACCGTCGCCTCGGCCAACATCGCCTGCGGCGGGCATGCCGGCGACCCGAACACAATGCGCCGCACTGTGCGCCTGGCAAAGCAGCGCGGCGTTTCGATCGGCGCCCATCCGAGCTATCCTGATCTGCAGGGCTTCGGCCGCCGTGCCATGGCGATGTCGCCGGAAGAACTGGAAAGCCAGGTCGCATTCCAGATCGGCGCACTGGCCGGCATCGCAGTCCTCGAGGCGACGCGCGTGACGCACGTCAAGCCGCACGGTGCCCTGAACAATCTGGCCTGTGTCGACCGCGCCGTGGCCGATACGATTTGCCGGGCAATGTGCGCGGCCGATCGCACGCTGATTCTGCTGGCGCCGGCCGCGTCGCAACTGGTGATCGCGGGCCGCGCCGCCGGCCTCGCGGTAGTCGAAGAGATTTTCGCCGACCGGGCCTATCTGCCGGACGGCCAACTGGTGCCGCGCGCGCGGCCCGACGCCATGATCCACGGCCCCGCCGCCTGCCTCGCCCATGTGCTAGCCATGCTCGATGCGGGCGCGCTGATCGCCACCGACGGCACCCGCATTCCGACACCGATCGGCAGCATCTGCGTGCATGGCGACAGCCCCGACGCGGTCGCCGTTGCAAAGCATCTGCGACAGCAACTGGGAACACAGGGCTACCGGATACTGTCGCTGCCCGAAATCGCAGCGGGCGCCTGAAGGTTACAATCGCCGTATGAACACGCCGCTACTACGCAGTGCAGAATTGCGCGCGATTGAAGCCCGCCACGCCAACGTCGTGCCACCACTGATGGAGCGCGCCGGCCGTGCCGCCGCAGAGTTCGCCCTGCGATTGCTCAAGAACCGCCGCACACGCGTGCTGGCCCTGGCCGGCCCCGGCAACAATGGCGGCGATGCGATCGTGATGGCGCACGTGCTCAAGCAACAGGGAATTGACGTCGTCGTCGGCCCCGGTGGCACGGTGCCCAAGGGTGATTACGGACTGGTGGTCGACGGCCTGTTCGGCATCGGGCTGCAACGACCGATCACGGGCGCCTATGCCGATCTGATCGCGCGTATCAATGCCTTTCAGGGACCGGTGCTGTCGCTCGACATTCCCAGCGGCCTCGATGGCGACACCGGGCGCGTGATGGGTGTCGCCGTGCGCGCCACGCATACGATCAGTTTCATCGGCGGCAAGCCCGGCCTGTACACGCTCGACGGCCCGGATCATTGCGGCGAAGTGAGTGTGGTCAATCTCGGCCTCCGTCTCGACGAGTTTCCCGGCGCGGTGCTCAGCGTAGATGATTTCAGCGACTGCCTGACGCCTCGCTTGCGCAACAGCCACAAGGGAAGCTACGGTTCGCTGGCCGTGGTCGGCGGTGCCGCAGGCATGACGGGAGCAGCGTTGCTGGCCGGACGCGCCGGACTGCAACTCGGTGCGGGCCGCGTATTCGTCGGCCTGCTACAGGCGCTTGCCGTCGATCCGGTGCAACCCGAATTGATGCTGCGCACAGCGGACAACGCACTGGCTCATGCCACGATTGCCGTCATCGGCCCCGGCCTCGGCGCTTCCGCTGAGGCGGTGGAGGCAATACGCCGTGTCGCCAGCGCCGACATTCCAATACTGTTCGACGCCGATGCGCTGAACCTGCTCGCCGCGCATCCGGTACTGGCCGCGCATGTCGCGCGCCGCGCTACATCCACGATCATCACCCCGCATCCCGCCGAAGCCGCGCGACTGCTGGCCACCACCACCGAAGCGGTGCAAGCCGACCGAGTCGGCGCCGCGCTGCGACTGGCTCAGCGCTTCAAGGCTCACGTCGCGCTCAAGGGCTGCGGCACCGTGATCGCCCACCCCGACGGCCGCTGGCGCATCAACGCCAACGGCAATCCCGGGCTGGCCTCGGGCGGCACTGGCGACGTTCTTTCCGGCTTCATCGGCGCGCTGCTGGCACAGGCCTGGCCGACCGATGCCGCCTTGAGCGGCGCCGTGCATCTGCATGGCGCGGCGGCCGATGCGCTCGTCGCAAATGGCGTTGGCCCGGTCGGCATCGCCGCCGGCGAACTGATTCCCGTTGCACGCACACTACTGAACCGCCTGATCGCCGAGAATGCCTGAAGCCCGCCGCAAGGTCGGCTTTGCCGTGCTGCTGATGCTCGGCGCAACGCTGTGCTTTGCCGCGCTCGATGCCACTTCCAAGCATCTTTCGAAGACCTATCCGATCCCCATGATGGTCTGGGGCCGCTACACCTTCCACTGCCTGATGATGGTGATCTTCCTGGCGCCCTCG
>JAPLRA010000110.1 GCA_026399445.1 Sulfuritalea sp. | reverse complement strand
TCGATCGATGGATTTCACTCAACCGAAAGGAAGTCATCATGAAAACGAAGTTTCAGAGCAGGCTAATGCCGGCCTTTTCGGCGTTAAGCGCAGCGGCCGCAACTAAACTTACACACATTGCGCTGCTTGCAGTGCTTGGTGCATCGCTTGCAACGCCGGTTTTCTCGCAGCCCGCCAGCGGGCAGGGCATGGGCCCCGGCTCAGGAATGGGTCCGGGATCGGGTCAAGGTATGGGCCCCGGTGCGGGCAAGGGGCCGGGGGCCGGGATGGGTTCTGGTTCAGGCATGGGTCCGGGTCAAGGCATGGGCCCGGGTGCGGCCAAGGCACAGCGCTTCAACTTCAACAAGGACAACACGCCCGGCTGGAAGCTGATGAGTGCCGAAGAGCGCACGGCGCATAGCGGCAAGATGCGCGGCGCCAAGACCTACGATGAATGCAAGGCTGTTCAGGACGAGCATCACAAGGCCATGGAAGTTCGCGCCAAGGAGAAGGGCGTGACCCTGCCGACGCCGCGCAACAACGGCTGTGACCGCATGAAGGCTCGCGGCTTCTACAAGTAATCGGTATCCATCGCATGAGCCGGCCAATTCCGGGTCGCAATCTGGCCGGGGTTTGGCCGGCTTCACCTTTACCGCTATGAGCCGCCACTCACACCATCACGGCCCGGCTTCATTCAGTCGGGCCTTTGCCATCGGCATCGCACTGAACCTCGGCTTCGTCGTGGTTGAGGCGGTCTATGGCTGGCGCGTCGGGTCCCTGGCCTTGCTGGCCGATGCCGGCCACAACCTGTCGGATGTCGCCGGGCTGGTACTGGCTTGGGGAGCGGCGCTGGCCGCGGGCCGGCTGCCCGATCACCGCCATACCTACGGCTGGCAGCGCGCCTCGATTCTTGCCGCCTTCGCCAACGCGGTGCTGCTGCTGGTGGCGATGGGTTCGCTCCTGTGGGAGGCTGCGCATCGCCTGCAATCCCCGGCGCCGACCGACGGCGTCACGATCATGGTTATCGCCGCCATCGGCGTGCTGATCAATGGCGCAACCGCTGCGCTGTTCATGGCGGGCAGCAAGACCGACATGAATATCCGCGGCGCCTTCCTGCACATGGCGGGCGACGCTCTCGTCTCGCTCGGCGTGGTGGCTTCCGGCGCGCTGTATCTATGGACCGGATGGACATGGCTCGATCCGGTGACCAGTATCGTCCTCGCCGACGTGGATGCCCTGCTGCGCGCGCAGCCCGGTGTCGAGGACGTGCACGATCTGCACGTCTGGGCCATGAGCACCACCGACATCGCCCTGTCGGCACATGTAGTGATGCCCGGCGGACACCCGGGCGATGCATTTCTCGGGCAACTCGCCCGGCAGTTGCACGATCGTTTTGACATCACGCATCCCACGATCCAGATCGAACTCGATGGGCTCGATCACGGTTGCCCACAACCGTTAACTTTCATGGCCGTCAAAACCACCCCCGTGCCATGAAATCGTCAAAGGCGAATTGAAGGCCCGCCCCCCCATCCCCCCTCGCGGGGGGCTACTAATCGGCTCGCTTCGCTCGGCTATCACCCGTCGCTCCGAACGAGTTGTTTCACGTTAACCGGTCTCAAGACATGAACGCACCTACCGCACCCGTTCCCATCAGTTTCCCGCTCATCGTCAAGACCTTCGCCCCCGGTTGGCCGGCAGCCGTCATGGGCACCGGCGCCTTCGCGCTGACGACGCTGCATTTTTCCCATCAGTTGCCGATGCTGGCAGGGCTGGCCTGGGCGCTGCACTGGTTCAACCTAGCGCTGTTCGTGTTGATCAGTGTTCCCTGGCTGTTGCGCTGGGTCATGGCGTGGCCCGCGGTGGCCAACACCTTCAAGCATCCGGTGGCGGCCAACTTCTATCCTTCCTATGCCATTGCCCTGCTGGTGCTGGCCGGGCAACTGCGCGCCTTCGGCGGCCACGAGTCGCTGGCGCTGATCGCCTGGTGGGTGGGCGTGGCGCTGCTGTTCAGCCTGACGCTGGCCGTGCTGCTCTCGATCTTCCAGGGCGAGCACGTCAATCTCGATCACATCACGCCGGGCATCTTCATGCCGCCGGTCGGCATGGTGGTGATTCCGGTGGCCGGCGGGCCGCTGCTTGCCGTCCAGCCGGAAGCCCTGCGCGACCTGGCGCTGACCATCAACGGCATCGGCCTCGGTGCCGGCATCTTCATGTACACGGCCTTGCTGGCGCTGGCCTTCCATCGCTTCTACGTGCACAAGCGCCTGCCGCCGATGATGGCGCCGACCTTCTGGATCAATCTTGCGCCGCTGGGCGTGACCGTGGTCAGCGTGCTCAATCTGGTGGCGGCCACCCCGTTTGCCGGCGATAAATCCACGTACGTGATGGCGGTGTTCCTGCTCTGGGGATTCGGCGCCTTCTGGCTGGTTCTGGCGCTGCTGTTCACCTGGTCGGTGAGAAAGATTGCGCCGCTGCCGTTCTCGCTGACCTGGTGGGCCTTCACCTTTCCGCTGGGGGCGTTCACGCTCGGCAGCCAGCGTCTGAGCGACGTGACCGGCCTGACTACGCCGCTGGCTTTCGGCTGGCTGGCCTGGACGCTGCTCGCCGGCATCTGGACGCTGACGCTGCTCAAGACCATAGGCGGCGTGGCCAGCGGCAAACTCTTTCAACCTCACCCGTAAGCCATCATGAAACTCCCCTTTAGCCGACGCGCCGGTTTCATTCTCGCCGGCGTTGCGCTGGTGGCCGCTTTTGTCTGGGTCGTGGTCCGCAGCGGGCCGCTGGCGCCGGTCCGCGTCACCGTGACACACGTGGCGCGCGCCGACCTCGCGCCGATGCTGTTCGGCATTGGTGTCGTCGAAGCGCGCCGCAGCTATCTGGTGGGTCCGACCACCGCCGGCCGCGTCAGGCAGGTGGCGGTGGATGTCGGCGATGCGGTGCGTGCCGGCCAGTTGCTGGCGGAGATGGACCCGGTCGACCTCGACCAGCGTCTTGCGTCGACCGTGGCTGCCGCCGCTCGGGCGAAGAATGCCGTCGATACCGCTGCCGCGCAGCTTGCCGACAGCATCGCTCGGCGTGAAGTAGCCGCCGCCAATGCGCGCCGTTATGACGATCTGGGGCAAAAAGGTTTTGTCAGTTCCAGTGTGACCGAAGGCAAGTCGCAGGAGCTGAAATCTGCCGAGGCCCAGTTTTCCGGCGCCGAAGCCGCACTGGCCGGTGCGCGGCAGGACCTCGCCCGGCTCAACGCCGAACGCGACGGCGCCCAGCAGCAGCGCGCCAATCTGCGCTTGCTGGCGCCCGCCGACGGTGTCGTCACGGCGCGCGATGCCGAGCCGGGCTCGACGGTGGTTGCCGGGCAAGCCGTGCTGCGCCTGGTTGCGGCCGACAGCCTGTGGATCAAGCTGCGCCTAGATCAGAATCGCTCGGCGGGCCTGCAAGTGGGCTTACCGGCCGAGATCGTCCTGCGCTCGCGGCCGAACCAGGTGCTGGCCGGAAAAGTTGCGCGCATCGAAATGCTCAGCGACAGCGTCACCGAAGAGCGGATTGCGCAGGTGAGTTTCGATGTCTCGCCCAAGGACGTCTCCGTCGGCGAGATGAGCGAAATCACGCTGCGCCTGCCCGGCGTCAAGCAGGCCCTGGCGCTGCCCAACGCCGCACTGCGCCTGCGTGGCGGCAAAACCGGTGTCTGGGTGCATGCGGCCGACACGCTGAGCTTTGTTGCGGTCAGGGCGGGCACCAGCGGTGCTGACGGTGCCGTGCAGATTCTCGACGGACTCAAGGAAGGCGATGCCGTGATAGTGCACAGCGAGCGCGACCTGGTTGAGGACAGCCGCATCAAGGTGGTTTCCGCCATCGCTGAAAAATGAGACTGTCATGATCAGCCTGGCTGGCCGCGACATCCTGCATTCCTGGGGCAAATTCGTCCTCACCGGAATGGGGCTGGGTTTGCTCATCGGCGCTACCCTGACCATGGCCGGCGTGTATCGCGGCATGGTCGATGACGCCAAGGTGCTGCTCACCAACAGCGGGGCCGACATCTGGGTGGTGCAGAAGGACACGCAAGGCCCGTACGCCGAAGCGTCCAGCATCCGCGACGACGCGTATCGCGGTGTGCTCGGCCTGCCCGGCGTGGCGCAGGCCGCCAGCGTTACCTATCTGACCATGCAGGTGCGCCATGGCGATACCGATGAGCGCACCATGGTGGTTGGCTTCGAACCGGGCCAACCCGGCGAGCCGGCCTATCTGCTGGCCGGGCGGCGTCTTTCGCGCGGCCACTACGAGGCCATCGCCGACGTCAAGACCGGCTTCCGGCTGGGCGAGCGCATCCGCATCCGCCGTCACGACTACGAAGTCGTCGGCCTGACGCGACGCATGGTGTCCTCTGGCGGCGACCCGATGGTTTTCATTCCGCTGAAGGACGCGCAGGAAGCCCAGTTCCTCAAGGACAACGACGCCATCATCAGCGATCGCGCCCGAACCGCCGGCAACCCCGGCTTGAATCGTCCCGGCGTGCCCGGCCTGCTCGACGCGGTGAATGCCGCGCAGACCATCAATCACAGCGTCAATGCCGTGCTGGTAAAAGTCGGCGCTGGCGACACGGCGGAAACCGTGGCGCAGGACATCCGCCGCTGGAAACATTTGCAGGCCTACACCCGAGCGCAGATGGAAGAGATCCTGATCGCCAAGCTGATCGCCACTTCGGCCAAGCAGATCGGCATGTTCCTGGTGATCCTGACCATCGTAAGCGCAGCCATCGTCGCCTTCATCATCTACACCATGACGCTGGGCAAAATCCGCGAGATTGCGGTGCTCAAGCTGATCGGCACCCGCAATCGCAGCATCGCCGGCATGATCCTGCAACAGGCCATGGGACTGGGCCTGATCGGCTTCGTGGTGGGCAAGATCTCTGCCACGATCTGGGCGCCGGCCTTTCCGAAGTATGTACTGCTGGAGACCGCCGACGCGATGCGCGCCTTTGCCATCGTCATGGTGGTATGCGCACTGGCCAGTACGCTGGCCATCCGCGCCGCGCTCAAGGTCGACCCGGCCACGGCGATCGGTGGCTGAGATGGACGAAGGCATACGCATCGAAGGCCTCAGCAAGCGTTACGGCGCGGGTGATACCGCCGTCGATGCGCTGAAGGAAGTGAACATGAGCATCGCGCCCGGCGAAGTGGTCGGCCTGGTCGGCCCCAGCGGATCGGGCAAGACGACGCTGCTCAAGTGTCTCGGCGCGGTGATCGAACCCACGCGCGGCCGGATGACCCTCGGCGGCGAAGTGATCTACGACAGCGACGATGGCGGCTGGAAGACAAAGGATTTGCGCGCCCTGCGGCGCGACCGTATCGGCTTCATCTTTCAGGCCCCCTACCTGATTCCCTTTCTTGACGTCACCGACAACGTGGCCCTGCTGCCGATGCTGGCGGGGCGCACAAACGGCGCCTCGCGCGCTCGCGCGCTCGAGTTGCTGCAGGCGCTCGACGTGGCGCATCGCGCCAAAGCGCAGCCGAGCGAGCTTTCCGGCGGCGAACAGCAGCGCGTCTCGATTGCCCGTGCGCTGGCCAACCAGCCGCCGGTGATCCTCGCCGACGAACCCACCGCGCCGCTCGACAGCGACCGGGCACTGGCCGTGGTGCGCATCCTCAACCAGATGGCCAGCCAATACCAGACCGCGATCATTGTCGTAACCCACGACGAAAAGATCATCCCCACCTTCAAGCGGATTTACCACATCCGCGATGGACGCACGGTGGAAGAGGCTGGCGAAGGAAGGGATATTTCATGAGCAGGAAGCGCACGCCATGAACCTCGTCCGCCGCGTTTTTTTCGTGCTCGTGGCTTCCTTTGTCACCTCGGCCTACGCTTGGGACGCCGTGCCGCAGAAAGTCGCCGATGGCGTCTATGCCTTCGTCGGCGAAACGGGGCCGCGAACGGTAGCCAACGAGGGGATGAACGCCACCACCGGTTTCATTGTGACGGAGGCCGGTGTGGTGGTGGTCGATAGCGGCAGCTCGAAACAGGTGGCGCAGAAAATTCAGGCGGCGATCCGTGCCGTGACCGAGCGACCGGTCATGCTTGTCATCAACACCGGCGGACAGGATCACCGCTGGCTGGGCAATAGTCATTTTGTCGATCAAGGCATTCCGGTGCTGGCGCATGAAAAAACCGTCGCCGATATCGCCGAGCGCGGTGGCCTGTTGGCCGACAGTCAGGCCCGTCTGCTGGGGCCGGCTTTTGCGGGTACGCGCATCCAGCAGCCCACGCGTGTCTTCGCCAGAAACGAGACGCTGATGCTGGGCCGGGAAACCATCGAACTCATTTTTGCCGGCGGCGGCCACACGCCGGGAGACATTCTGGTCTGGCTGCCGCGCAGTCGCATCGTTTTTGCGGGTGACGTGGTGTATGTCGATCGCCTGCTCGGGGTGCTGCCGATGTCGAATGTGCGGCGCTGGCTGGACTCGTTCGCCGCACTTGAAACCTTGCAGCCCGACCTGGTCGTGCCC
>JAPLRA010000177.1 GCA_026399445.1 Sulfuritalea sp. | reverse complement strand
CCGCGCTCTGCCTTGGACAATACCGATGGCGTCAGCATCACCCGTTGGGCAAGTTGCGTGGCAAGCGCGAAAATGGCATGTACCGGCGCTTCAGCGAGCTCCAGTTCCACTTCGGAGATGGCTTCGCGACGTCCGTTGGCGATGATCCAGCCGCGATCCAGGGTCAGCAGCACGGCACCCGGCGCCGCGGGGAATTTCCAGGTAATGCGGCGAAAACGTGTTTCGCAGATGGGGACGATGCGAGCCAGCAACTTCGGTCGTTGCAGCCATTCGCGCACGGCAGACTGGTCAACGAGTGAGAAGTCGAAATGCCCTGTGTAAGGCGTCTCCCACTCGGGTCGGCTGGAGAGACCGCCGGTAGAACTACCCGCCAGCTTTACGGTCTGCAGCCAGTCGCGGCCCCTTCGGCGCAGACGCAGGGAGATACCTCTGCGACGCAAGGCAAGGTCCGCCGTGTCGTAGTAAATGTTGTCGAGCGCATCAACATGACGCTCGATGGCCTGTTTCAGCAAGGGGTGGCGCAGGAAGCGCGACTGGTGACTTTCTGCGAGTGCCAGTTTGAGTTCGACTTCTTCGGCCATGGCTATTCGTAGCGCAGCGCTTCGATGGGTAGCAGGCGCGAGGCCTTTTTGGCCGGGTAGTAGCCGAAGAAGACGCCGACGGCGCCTGCAAAACCCGCCGCGAGTACGATCGAGCTGCCGGAGAGTTCGGTGCGCCATCCCGCGAGCTCGGCAATCAGCATCGCCCCGCCTACCCCTAACAGGATGCCGATGGCGCCACCGATCAGGGACAGCGTGACCGCCTCCACCAGAAATTGGGTCAGTATGTCTTTGGAGCGCGCGCCGACCGCCATGCGCAGGCCGATCTCGCGCGTGCGCTCGGTGACCGAGACCAGCATGATGTTCATGATGCCGATGCCGCCGACCAGCAGCGAGACCGAGGCCACGGCGGCGAGGAGCAGCGCCATCACTTTTGAGGAGGCCTCCTGCGCCTGCAGAATTTCGGACAGGTTGCGCACGAAAAAGTCGTCATCCTGCCCCGGCTGCAGGCGATGGCGCTGACGCAGCAGCTCGCGCATGCGCGCGTCAGCACTGGCCATATCCGCACCCTGGTTCACCTTGACCATGATCGAGCCGACGCTGCGCGACTTTGCCAGCGCCGAGCCGAGCACGCGCTTGCGCGCCGTGCCGATCGGCATCAGCAGGATGTCGTCCTGATCCTGGCCCGTCATGCTCTGGCCCTTGCGATCGAGCACGCCGATGACTGTCAGCGGTACCTTGCGCACACGGATCACCTGATCCAGGGGGCTGGCGTCGCCGAACAGGTTCTTCGCCACAGTCTGGCCGATCAGAACCACTTTGCCGGCGCCGCTCATCTCGGCCTGCTCGAAGCCGCGGCCCTCGACGATGGCCCATTCGCGGACTTCGAGATAGTCCGGGGTGATGCCGTAAAAAACGGTGGACCAGTTGGCGTTGCCGGCCACCACCTGGCCGCTGCCGCGCAGGGTGGGGGCCGCCGCTTGGATTTCCTCGATCTCGCGGCCGATGGCGTAGCCGTCGTCTTCGGTGATTGTCGGCTGCGAGCCGATTCCGCCGCGCGCGCCGCCGGAAGTCACCGAACCGGACAGCACCATGATGATGTTTGAGCCAAGGCTGCGGATCTGCTCTTCGACGCGCGCCTGTGCGCCGCCACCGACTGCGATCATGATGATCACCGCGGCGACGCCGATGATGATGCCGAGCATGGTCAGCGCCGAGCGCATCTTGTTCACGCGCAGGGCGAGCAGGGCGATGCGAAGCGTTGCGACGAAGTTCATGTTAGTTGCGCCGCCGCGTCGTTGGCGACGTTGGGTTTATCTTCGATGACCTTCCCGTCGCGAAAGCTGATGATGCGCCCGGCGAAATGTGCGACGTCGTGCTCGTGGGTCACCAGGACAATCGTGATGCCTTCGCGATTGAGCTGTTGCAGCAGGGCCATGATCTCGACGCTGGTACGCGAGTCGAGGGCGCCGGTCGGTTCGTCGGCCAGCACTAGTTGCGGATCATTCACCAGGGCGCGGGCGATGGCGACGCGTTGCTGCTGGCCGCCCGAAAGTTGCGCCGGGTGATGGTCCATGCGTTCCGCCAGGCCGACTTGGGCAAGACGCTGCTCGGCGTGCTGCCTGCGCTCACTGGGCGGCATTTCGCTGTAGAGCAGGGGCAGGGCGACATTGTCGAGTGCCGAGGTGCGGGCGAGCAGATTGAAGTGCTGGAACACAAAGCCGAGCTTGCGATTGCGCACGCGCGCCAGTTCGTCGCTGGAGAGTTGGGAAACTTCCTGCCCGCCCAGCCAGTAACGACCTTCGCTCGGGTGATCGAGACAGCCCAGCAGATTCATGAAAGTGGATTTGCCCGAGCCCGAGGGGCCCATTACCGCGACGAATTCGCCGGTCGCGATATCGAGCGAAACGCCGCGCAGCGCGGGCACAACGTTGCTGCCCATGCGGTATTCCTTGGTCAGCCCTTCGACCCGGATCAGGGTTCCCGACATGACCGGCGGCGCCTGGATCAGAACAGGCGTGGACCGGGAGCGCCGGTGGCCGGTTTCGCCGTCGCTGGCGACTGCAGGCCGACAATGACCTCGCTGCCTTCCTTGAGTTCGCCGGAAATGATCTCAGTCATGCTGCCATCGGTTAGGCCGAGACGCACGCTGATCGCCTTGGGCTTGCCCTCCGCATCCACCACCCAGATTCGTCCCGTGCCGCCACCGGTTCCTCCGGCGCGGGCTGCCTGTGCTTCGGTAGCCATTTCTTCGTAGCGCTTCTTCTGGTCCGGGTTCAGCAGGGCCGAAACCTTTTCGCGAATCTCGGTCCGATTGCGTTCCTGCGCTTTGGCCTTTTCGGCTTCAGGCAGATCACGGGCAGCCATGAACTTCTCGCGCATGCCGGAGAAGATCGCGTCGACCTTGCCCTGCTGATCGGCATCCAGCTTGAGTTCGCTGACCAGCCGCTCGCGCAACTGGCCAAAGCCACCTCCGCCGGCACCGCCTCCGCTACCGGCGCCGCCGCCAGGAGTCGGCGCTGGCGATGCGGCGGCGACCGGCTTCTTCTCCTCGGCCGCCCCCTGAGGACGGAAACGCAGCGCTGCATTCGGCACCTTGAGCACCTTTTCCTTCTGCGCCGTCACCACCCGCACGTTGGCAGTCATTCCGGGAAGCAGGGTGAGATCGGGATTCGCCGCCGAAACGATCACCGTGTAGGTCACGACATTGGACACGACAGTCGCCGCCTTGCGAATCTGCGTCACCTGACCGGAGAAGGATCGTCCGGGGAAGGCATCGACGGTGAAGGCGGCTTTCTGTCCCACGGTGATGCGGCCGACATCGGCCTCGTCGATCGAGGTTTCGACCTGCATGTCGGTGAGATTCTTGGCGATGATGAACAGCTCTGGCGCCTGCAGGCTGGCGGCCACGGTTTGCCCCGTATCGACGCTGCGCTTGACCACGACGCCGTCCACCGGCGAGCGGATCGCCGTGCGTTCGAGGTCGACGCGGGTTTGCGCAAGCTGGGACTCCCGTTGCTTGACCACGGCGCTGCTGTTGTTGGCCTGGGCCAGTGCGACGTCAAGCGCCGCCTTGGCCACGTCGAGCACGGACTGAGACTTGTCGCGATCGGCCGCGGAAATGAAGTTCTTTTCGACCAGCATTTTCTTGCGCTCATAGTCGCGCTGGGCATCCATCAGCGTAGCCGTGACGCGGGCCACTTCGGCCTTCTGCACGGCGACCGAGGCGCGCGTCGATTCAAGATCGGCTTCGGCTTGGCGCACTCGCAACTGGAATGTTTCGGGATCGATGCGCGCGATCAGCTGACCGGCCTTCACCGGGCTGTTGAAGTCGGCGTAGAGCTCCTTGATCTGCCCCGATACTTGCGAACCCACCGATACGGATACGACCGGATTCAAGGTGCCGGTGGATGACACGGTGGCTGTCAGCGGCCCCGATTCGAGCTTGGCCAGCTTGAATTTCGGTGCATCGCTGCCGCCATCGAAGTAGCGCCATGCGCCATAGCCGGCAGCCGAGAGAGCGAGGACGACGAGGGCAAGCAGCCCGAGGCGGGAGGACGTTTTCATGGAAGCAATTCTAGACGATCTGCTTCATGAAGCTTGTAACCGGGTGTTACGCGATGCCCGGATTGCCCTTCATGCCAATCAGCTTGGGCTGGTTGAGTTTGCGCGGCGTGATGGTCTTCTTGTCACGCAGGTAGCGCGCGACGACGTCCCATACCGGCTCGCCCTTGGCACCCTCTGCCACGGGCGCCCAACCGGCGACCTTGTACTTCTTGTCGGCCTCGAGGACTTTGCCATTCAGGCGCATGTCGGTGATGCGGCTGCCCATCTTTGCGTCCGGCGCGCAGGTGTATTGCAGGCCGCCGACGCGCACCATGTCGCCTCCCAGGTGCTCGAAGGTAATGGCCTGGCCGGGCAGGATCGTGGTGCCCCAGCGGAAGCCCGGCGAAAAGCCGATATCGGCGCCTTGCACTTCCATGATGGCATCGAGAATCAGTTGGTCCCAACTGCCGTTGAAGTTGCCACGCCGGTAAAGCAGTCCTTCCGAGACCGCGAGTTTCTCTTCCAGCTTGTCCTTGTGCGGTGCACGCACCTTGTCGATCAGCGTCGCCATCTCGGGATCGGCCGGCAGCAGGTTGGAAAACACCGGGAGCAGCTTGTAGCGGAAGTCCTGAACCTTCCCGCCGCGCACGTCGAAGTCGAGCACGCCGAGGAACTTGCCGTTCGATCCGGCATTGGTGACCAGTGTCTGGCCGCCGCCGTTCTTGACGATCACCGGCCGCGGCACGCCGTCGTGGGTATGGCCACCCATGATGGCGTCGATGCCGGTGACGCGGCTGGCCATCTTCAGGTCCACGTCCATGCCGTTGTGCGAGAGCAGGACGACGACCTGTGCGCCCTTGGCACGGGCTTCGTCGACCGTCTTTTGCAGGTTCTCGTCCTGGATGCCGAAGGTCCAGTCCGGCATCATCCAGCGCGGGTTGGCAATCGGCGTGTAGGGAAAGGCCTGGCCGATCACAGCCACCTTGACCCCGTTCATTTCGCGCAGGCTGTAGGGTTCGAATACCTTGTCGCCGAAGTCGCTGGTCTTGATGTTCTGGGCGACGAAATCGATCTTGCCCTTGAAGTCCTTCTCGACGATTTCCAGCACCCGCTTGTCGCCCAGGGTGAATTCCCAGTGGCCGGCCATGACATCCACGCCGAGCAGTTTGCAGGCGTCCACCATGTCCTGACCCTTGCTCCACAAGGCTGTGGCCGAGCCCTGCCAGGTGTCGCCGCCGTCGAGCAGCAGGGCGCCCGGGCGGCCTGCACGCAAGCGCTTGGTCAGCGTCGCCAGGTGCGCGAAGCCGCCGACCTTGCCGTAGGTTTTGGCCGCCTGGGCGAAATCCAGGTAGGTAAAGGCGTGTGCTTCCCGCGTGCCGGGCTGGATGTTGAAGGCCTTCAGCAGGTGCTCGCCGACCAGATGCGGCGCCTTGCCCAGCGCCGCGCCGAAGCCGAGGTTGACGTTCGGCTCGCGAAACCAGATCGGCAGCAGTTGCGCGTGGCAGTCGGTGAAGTGCATGAAATGCACGTTGCCGAACTTCGCTACGTCGTAGAGGGCATCAGCATTTCCCGCCGCCAGCAGCGGTCGGGCATCGAGTGCTGCGCCCGCCACCGAGGCGGCGGCGAGCATCTGCAGGAATTCGCGGCGATTCATCGAGGACATCGTGGCACCTCATTGTTGAGCAAATCCCACCGGGGGATACCGTCCCCGGCGCAAGCGCCGTGGACATAAAAGGGCCTGACCGCGGTCAGGCCCATCATGGAAGCAGTCGGCCTATTTATTGACCGGCGATTCGGGATCGAGCAACAGCGCTACCAGGTCCTTGATCTGCTTTTCGCCCAGCGCACCGACATGGCCGAAGCGCGGCATTTCCGAGCACAGGTTGTACGCCTTGGAGTTCCAGATTTTTGAATAGGCGTACTTTTGCATGTCCGGCGAATTGCCGCGCAGTTTGCCGAACTGATAGAGGCTGGGGCCAACGGTGCCAAAGGAGGTTTCCTTCGGTGCGATCTGGTGGCAGTTGTAGCAATTGCCGCCCACCGGCAGGCCGGGGTTGTCGGTCCAGGTGAAACCACGCCCGCTCTGAGCCAGCTTTTCGCCTTCCCTCCAGTCGCCCATCAGTTTGCCATCGGCTGGATATTTGACGCCGGCCAGTTGGTCGGCTTCCATTTGCTTCGCGAGATACTCGGGCGGCTTGTTGCCGGTGCGGTTGCACACGGTCTGCAGGCCGTCTTCAGCGAGCCGGTCGAGCGAGGCCTGGCCGCGCGGCTGGAAGTCTTTCTTGAGGGTCGCGACTGCCTTGGCGCGATAGTCGGCGTCTGCGGCGGCCGGCAGGGCTGCGGTCAGGAGCGGGGCGGCCAGCACGGCCAGTAGAATTTTCTTGGTCATCTCTGTCTCCCTGTTAGCGCTTGATGCCCGGGCCTTTGTAGACCTGGCCGTTGGCGTTGCCGATCATGTAGGTCAGCAAATAAGAGACGGCATCGGAGGCATATTTCGGCTGCGGAAAACGCTGCTGGCGAAAGCAGTCGCCCATGCGCCACTGATGCGTGAGCATTATCCCGCCCGTCATGCGATAGCCGGGCCACCCCTGCACGCCGCCCATGGCGCCAGTTGGGGTGCTGAGGTTGGGCAGATTTTGCATGCGGATACGTTTGCCGTCCGAGCCATGGCAGGTGTTACAGGAAAAATCATAGGGTCCGGCACGGTAGGCCGCAATCTCCTTGCCGATTTCGTAGGCTTCATGCACCTTCGGATCCTTGAGCGGCACATCGAGCTTCATGTTGCGCGAATGGCCAGCGACATAGGTGACCAGATTGGTGATGTCGGGCGTGAAGGTTTCATTGGCGAAAGGCTGCTTGGCGATGTCGTCGAACTTGAATCCCTGCTTTTCGACCATGCACCAGACGATGCGGCGTTCTGCATCCATCACGGCATCGGCATCGGCGAAGTAGCGCGGCATCCTGACATAGGCGCCTTCGATCTTGCCTACGCCCAGGCCGAGGTCACAGCTTTCGGCAAGCGCAACATTCTTCGGGCCGCGTTTGCTCTTCCATTGTTCCTCACCCTTCATTTCGAAAAGTTCGGCCGGATTGCTGTCCTCCATCTCGGCGCGGAATTTTTCGAATTCGAGCGTCGCCGCGTCTTTCACCTCTGCCGCTGGCACCTGCACGGCCTTTGCGGCCGGCGGCTTGGCGGCTGGCCGCTTGTTCTGAGCGACAGCCGGCTGGGTGGCGAGGGCCAGTGCGGCAAGAACCAGGATGCGATATTTCATGATCTCTCCTCCAAGGTGCGCTTGGCCGATCTTGATCGCCGGCCTTTGCGGGGTGATGAATGCGTCAGGCGACGGCGACTTCGTCGGTTCTCTTGTCGCCTTTGTTATCGACCCAGTTGACGACGACCTTGTCGCCAACCTTCGCGCCCTTCATCTTGAAGCCAAAGACCGGATTGCGCGACACGGAGGTGCCGATCTGGCCATCGATCACCTTCTTGCCGCCGACCGTGACGGTCATGGATTGAATGAAATGGGGGGGGACGGTCGCGCCGGCAGCGTCCTTGCGCTGACCGGTTTCCATCGCGTGACTCATCAGGATACGAATTTCTGCGACGTCGCCCTTCAAGCTTGCACGAATCTTCATCGGATCTGCCATGGTGTGCTCCTGTTTGTTCTGGTTTGATCAGCCGCCGCAGCCGCCGGCGGTGACCTTGACTTCTTTTTGAGCGGTATAGAACTTGCCGTCAGCTTTGGCGACCGCCTTGACCAGTGACGTCTGGGCCAGTTTGAGGCGCGCCGATACGTCCGCCAGCGCACCGTTCGCGAAATCGAACTGACAGGAAAGCGGCTGCGGGTTCTTTTCCACCAGAATCGAAATCGAACTGGTGTTGGGAATATTGCTGACGACGTCTACCGGGACCACGGCTCCGTTTTCGGCGATATCGGGAACTTTGAGAATCAAATCCTTGCTGTCAGCGGGCGCTCCGGCACCGAGGCCCTTGAGCGCTCCGGCCGTGTCCTTCGCTTCGAAGGCGGTCTTGTTCCAATCGGCGGCCAGCACGTGCGTCGGGCGCAAGGCGCCGGCGGCGATCAGGCTCGCCAGCAAGCCACTGGCGGTAGCGCCTTTCAGCACCGTTCTGCGGGTTGTATTCATGGGGTGGGTTTCTCCTCGGTTTGCGTGACTTCTGTCTGGGCCTATATATTCCAGACAAGCATAGCGCATTGTTTCCCGCTTTGCGCCGCTTGGCAAATCATCTGAGGTGATGAGGAAATCAACGGGCCTGATCCAAGCCGATGATTCAAATCAAAGCTCGACCTGGGTGCCGAGTTCAACCACGCGATTGGTCGGGAGCTTGAAGAAGTCGGTTGCCGTTCCTGCGTTGCGGAACATCCACATGAACAGTATCTGTCGCCACAGGGTCATGGCCGGCACGCGGTTGGGGACGATGGTTTCGCGGCCAAGGAAGAATGATGTTTCCATCATCTCGATGGGGGCCATGCCATGTTTGCCGCACTGTTCCAGCGCCAGCGGAATGTTGGGGTCGTCCTTGAAGCCGTAGTTCAGGATGACGCGGTAGAAGCCTTCACTGAGTGTTTCGACCTGGAAACGCTCACCCTCGCCGACATGGGGAATGTCCTGCATGTTGACGTTGAGCAGGATCACCCGCTGGTGCAATACCTTGTTGTGCAGCATGTTGTGCAGCATGGCGCGCGGCACGCCATCGGGGCGTGTGGTCATGAAGATGCCGGTGCCTTCCACGCGATGCGGGCCGCCGTACTGAAGGCTGGAGAGGAAGGCGTCAAGCGGGATCGAGTCCTGCTGAAGTTTTTCGTAGAGCAGGGTACGGCCACGCTTCCAGGTAGCAAACAGGGTGAATATGCCGAGACCGAGGGCCAGCGGAAACCAGCCGCCATCAAGCACCTTGACCAGATTGGCAGAGAAAAACGCGAAGTCGACCACGATGAACAGCGCCAGGAAAAGGCCGGCCTGCAGCCAGTTCCAGTTCCACAGGGCGCGCACCACGACAAAGGCGAGCAGGGTGTCGATCATCATGGTCAAGGTGACGGCGATGCCGTATGCGGAGGCCAGATTCGACGATGACTTGAAGCCGAGCACGAGGACGATCACGGCCAGTAGCAGTAGCCAGTTGATGTTGGGGATGTAGATCTGCCCCTTTTCGCGCTCCGAGGTGAACTTGACCTGGACCCGCGGGCAGTAGCCAAGTTGCATGGCCTGGCTGGTAAGCGAGAACGCGCCCGAGATAACGGCTTGCGAAGCGATGACGGTGGCAGCGGTGGCCAAGCCGACCATGGGATAGAGCAGTTCTTCTGGCACCAGCATGAAGAACGGATTTTTCACCGCAGCGGGGTTATCGAGAATCAACGCGCCCTGTCCGAGGTAGTTCAGGTACAGACACGGGAAGACATATACCAGCCAGGCCCAATTGATGGGACGTCGGCCGAAATGACCCATGTCTGCGTAGAGCGCTTCGCCACCCGTAATTGCGAGGACTACCGCGCCCAGCGCGAGATAGGCGTGAGAGCGGTTCTCCAGGAAGAAATGCGCTGCGTACCAAGGGTTGACGGCGGCGATGACCCCCGGATGCTTCAGAATGTTCCATACCCCAAGTGCGCCCAGCGTGCCGAACCAGAACAGCATGATCGGTCCGAACAGGGCGCCGACGCTGGCAGTGCCGCGCGGCTGAAAGATGAACAGGCCGCAGAGGACCGCGATGGTGATGGGCACCACATACGGCTTGAACATGGGTGTGGCGACTTCCAGCCCTTCGACGGCGGACAGCACCGACATGGCGGGGGTGATCACGGCGTCACCGTAGAACAGCCCCGCGCCGAATATGCCCAGTATCGACATCAGCCACAGCATTCCCGGTCCTGCGCCTCGGGTACGCAGTGCCAGCGAAGTAAGGGCCATGATGCCGCCTTCGCCACGGTTATCGGCGCGGGTGATGAACATCACGTATTTGAGCGTAACCGTGATGGTCAGCGCCCAGAAAATCAGCGAGAGAATACCCAGCAAATTGTCCGGAGTTACCGCCACGGCGTGTGGACCGTTGAAGACTTCCTTCATGGTGTAAAGCGGACTGGTGCCGATGTCGCCGTAAACCACGCCCATGGCCGCCACGGAGATAGCCGCGAGACGGGGCTTCGACATGCTGTCAGTGGTATTGTTGCTCTGCACCATTGGGCCATTATAGACCCTTTGATAATGGCCCATCACGCTTGCGACATGCCCACTTTGGTAATAGGAAAGCACGGGATGGAACTCGTCAATGGCGTGCCGTGGCAGGCTCCGCTCCGTTTTCCACTTCACACCGCGACGACGGTGCAGGGCGCATGAGATTGTGGGACGGCCCACTTTGTCGGATAATGCGCGCCTCACGCAGAACCCTTTGTGGTGCTGCGACATCCCGCGCCGGGGTGACGGAATCGGTAGACGTAGCGGTCTCAAACACCGCCGCCGCAAGGCATGGGGATTCGACTGCCCCCCCCGGCACCAAGAACACCTGCATTCGCCTGAGCCAGGCCACGAGCCATACGGGCGGCATGAAAAAGGGCAGTCTCGGCGCAGGCTTGCCTGCGTGGGCCGGGGTTATGACAGACCTGATTGGTTGTATTCCGGATTACACTTGGCGCTCGCATGCGCCATGCTGGTCTTGACGGAGGGTATTTTGTGATTTCGCCGAATGCTGGAGTTTCATTGACCATCCTCAGGGCGCTGCCGATCTTCGAGATGCTCGATGACGAGTGCCTCAAACCGCTGACGCGCGTTGCCATGTTGCGCAACATCCCGCGGCATACGGTGGTGCTGCATGACGGCGACCGAACCGACAACATCTACTTCGTTCTGTCGGGCGCGCTGAAGGTGCAGATCAGCGACGAGGAAGGGCGTGAGGTCATCCTCTCCATTCTCGGACCGGGCGAACTGTTCGGCGAAATGGGCGTGCTCGACGATCATCCGCGTTCGGCAACCGTGCTGGCTGTCGAGTCAAGTGAAGTAGTGGTAATCGGCAAGGCGGACTTCAAGCGGTGCCTGGTGGAGAACCCGGACGTTTCGCTTTTCATCATGCGCAACCTGGCCAAACGCCTGCGCCTTGCTGACCGCAATATAGAGAGCCTCGCCTTGCTCGATGTCTATGGGCGCGTAGCGCGCCTGTTGCTGGAGGCGGCGGAGACCGTTGATGGACGCCAGGTGGTGACGCGCAAGCTGAGCAAACAGGATATCGCGAAGATGATCGGCGCATCACGCGAGATGGTCAGTCGCGTGATGCGTGATCTGACGGCCCAAGGGCTTATCCATGAGCAGGACGGCCAGTTGATTCTGGTCGATCTGGTGGCGTTCAAACGCCATGGCAACCCTGCTGGAGTGAATTGAGCCGCAAATGCGCAAGCTTGAGCGTGCGCTGACGCCGGCGGACCAGGGATAGGGCTCTGCTACTATTCGCGCCGGCCGCCAAGCAGGTAGCGGCCCGCTGCGTGACTCGCGGCAATCAATCTGCCGCAACGCTTTCCCCGCCATTCCAATGCCTCTGACACTCGCCGATTTCGACTACGCGCTGCCGCCGGAACTGGTTGCCCAGGCCCCCTTGCCGCAGCGCTCGGCAAGCCGCTTGCTGGTGGTCGAGGGCGCGCGCCGCAGCGACAGTCGTTTTGTCGATTTGCCGCAATCGCTGCGCGCGGGGGATCTGCTGGTGATGAACGACAGCCGGGTGCTGCATGCGCGCCTGCTGGGCCGCAAGGAGAGCGGCGGGCAGGTGGAGGTCATGGTCGAGCGCCTGCTGGAACCGGATGTGGCTCTGGCGCAGTTGCGCGCGAGCAAATCGCCGCGGCCGGGCAGCCGCTTGCGACTTGAAGGCGCTCTCGATGTCGAAGTACTGGGACGGGATGGCGAGTTCTATCGCTTGCGGTTCTCGGGCGATGCCGCCGAACTGATCGAGCGTCATGGTCGCTTGCCGCTGCCGCCCTATATCGAGCGCAAGGCGGAGGCCCCGGATGAACTGCGCTACCAGACGGTGTATGCACGCGAACCCGGTTCGGTTGCCGCAGCCACCGCCGGTTTGCACTTCGATCAGGACCTGCTTGCGAAATTGGGCGAGATGGGTGTCGGCATCGCCTATGTCACCCTTCATGTGGGCGCCGGGACCTTTCAGCCGGTACGCGTCGAAAACCTGGCGGAACATCACATGCACAGCGAACGCTACGTCATGCCGCAAGCCACGGCTGATGCGATGGCGGCGACGCGCGCGCGCGGCGGACGCATTGTGGCGGTCGGCACGACGTCCTTGCGCGTCCTTGAATCGGCGGCGCTTGAGGGAGACCTGAAAGTCGGCGCCGGCGAGACGGCGCTGTTCGTCACTCCCGGCTTTGAGTTTCGAATGGTGGATCTGCTCATCACCAATTTTCATCTGCCCAAGTCCACCCTGCTCATGCTGGTATCAGCCTTCGGCGGTCTGGAAGAAATCCGCGCTGCGTATCGTCACGCGATTGAAGCCCGCTATCGTTTCTTCAGTTATGGGGATGCCATGTTGCTGCATCGCAAGTCGATATGAACTTCGAACTGCTCGCCACGGATGGCGCAGCACGGCGCGGAACGCTGACACTGGCCCACGGCTCGGCACCCACGCCGACCTTCATGCCGGTGGGCACCTATGGCACGGTGAAAGCCATGTCCCCGGACGAACTGGTCGGCATCGGCGCGTCGATTGTCCTCGGCAATACCTTCCATCTCTGGCTGCGGCCGGGGCTGGAGGTCGTTGCGGCGCACGGTGGGCTGCATCGCTTCATGGGCTGGAACGGCCCGATCCTGACCGACTCCGGCGGCTTCCAGGTGTTCTCGCTGGGCGACTTGCGCAAGATCAGCGAGGAAGGGGTCAGGTTCGCCTCACCGATCAACGGCGACAAATTGTTCCTGACGCCGGAAGAGTCGATGCGCATCCAGCATGTGCTGAATGCCGACGTGGTGATGATCTTCGACGAATGCACGCCGTATCCGGCGGATCTGCGCACGGCGGCCGATTCGATGCGCCTCAGTTTGCGCTGGGCGCAACGCTCGCGCGACGAGCATGATCGGATGCAGAACACCAACGCCCTGTTCGGCATCGTGCAAGGCGGCATGCACGAGGCCTTGCGCGACGAATCGCTGGCGGCGCTGGTCGATATCGGCTTCGACGGCTTTGCCATCGGCGGCCTGTCGGTGGGCGAGCCCAAGGAAGAGATGGCGCGCATCCTCGCTCATACTGCACCGCGCCTGCCGGCCGACAAGCCGCGTTACCTGATGGGCGTCGGTACTCCGGAAGACCTGGTGTATGCGGTGGGTCAGGGCATCGACATGTTCGACTGCGTGATGCCTACGCGCAACGCGCGCAACGGCTGGCTGTTTACCCGGCACGGCGACGTCAAGATCAAGAACGCTCAGCACAAGACCGATACCCGGCCGCTGGATGAAACCTGCGGCTGCTACACCTGCCGCAATTTCACCCGAGCCTACCTGCACCATCTGCATCGGGTCGGCGAGATCCTCGGGGCGCGGCTCAACACCATCCACAACCTGTTCTATTACCAG
>JAPLRA010000338.1 GCA_026399445.1 Sulfuritalea sp. | reverse complement strand
CTGGCAGGCATCGTCAAGAGTTCCTCCGGCCGAGCGCGCGGCAAGGCGGGAAGCGAGCATGCGGCGGATTTCGGCGAGTTGAAGCGCAGCATTTCCTTCGGTCCGCGCACTCCCTTCAACATCGCGATCACTCCCGAGCGCGGCTTCGCCACGGCGACGGTGCCGCGTGCCGAGTTGAAGGCGATTGCCGCGGCGAACGATGCGACGGTGAACGACGTCGTGCTGGCGCTGTGCAGCGGTGCCTTGCGCCGCTACCTCAAGCGCAACGACGCGATCCCGCGCAAGGCACTGATCGCCTCGATGCCGATCTCGCTGCGCGAACAGGGCAACACCGAGATGCGCACTCAGGCCACGCTGAGCCTGGTCAGCCTGGCGACCAATGTGGCCGATCCGTTGAAGCGTTTGCGCGCGATACGCGATTCGGCGGGCGCCACCAAGTCGGTGGCGCGGCAGGCCAAGTCGGTCATCCCGACCGATATCCCGCTGATCGGCGTGCCCTGGCTGCTCGGCGCGCTGGCCTCGCTGTATGGCCGCAGCAGCGTGGTCGATACGTTGCCGGTGCTGGCCAACGTGCTGGTATCCAACGTGCCGGGGCCGCCGGTTCCGCTCTACGTGAGCGGCCTGCGCATGACCGGCTACTGGCCCCTGTCCATCGTCGAGCATGGCGTCGGCCTCAACATTACCCTTATGAGCTATGCTGGTAATTTATGCCTCGGATTCGTCGTTGCCCGCTGTGCGGTACCCGACGCGCGCCAGCTGGCCGACGACTTTCTCGATGCCTTTGAGGAACTGAAACAGCGCATGCAGAAACCGGCAAGAGCACCACGCAAGAGTGCAGTGGCGAAACCCGCAGCGGTCCGCCCCAAGGCTGCCCGCGGCAAGGTCAACCCGGCCGCCCCGGCCACCCGGAAGCGCGCCAGCGCGTCCGCTGGATAACCGGAACCTGACATGCCCGCTCGTCGCCCCGTTGTCCGCCACGCCCATGTCGGTTCGCCGCACCCGCTGAACTCGATCATGGAGCCGCGCGCCCTGCTCGAAATGGCGCTGCTGCCCGTTTCGCTGCCGCTGTTGATGCAGGCGCCGCAAGGCGACGGCCATCCAGTGCTGCTGCTGCCGGGCTTCATGGCCGACGAAAAATCGCTGATCGCCTTGAAACTATTCCTCCAGAGCAAGGGCTACGAGGTGCACACTTGGGGCCTCGGGCGCAACCTGGGTTTCCGCAGCAAGCACGCCAGCGCACTGCCGCAGAAAATCCGTTACCTGCACCACATCACCGGGCGCAAGGTCAGCCTGGTCGGCTGGAGCCTGGGCGGCGTGTTT
Source organism: Sulfuritalea sp. (assembly GCA_026399445.1). Taxonomy (GTDB): domain Bacteria; phylum Pseudomonadota; class Gammaproteobacteria; order Burkholderiales; family Rhodocyclaceae; genus Sulfuritalea. Next base: position 3,491 of record JAPLRA010000338.1, on the reverse strand, counting down.
TCGCTGTATGGCGCCGAAAGCACGCTCGAATGCGTGCGCTCGATCATCACGCTGGGCAGCCCGGTCAGCGTCGACGCCATCGGCAGCCAGTCGCCGCCCGCCGTGAAAGCGCTGTATCGCTTGATCTCCCATCGCCTCGGTGCCGCCGCGCACGTCATGCAGCCGCGCGCCAAGACGCTGCGCGAGCAACGCCGCCTGGCGGTGCCGACCAGTTGTCTTTACTCGCTGGGCGACGGCGTGGTGCCGCCGCAGGAGGCCACCATCGACGGCGACCCGGCTTTCCACGAGAACATCCAGGTACCGGGCAGCCATCTCGGGCTGGGCTTCAACGGCATCGTGCTGGCCATCGTCGCCGACCGGCTGGCGCAGCCCGAAGGCGCCTGGCAGCCGTTCCGGCCGCAGGGCCTGCTCAAGCGCGTGTGGCACATGACTTCGGGCTCGTCGCACGTGGACGCGGCTTCCCTCGCTACCTAATCAAGCAATCGCCAGGAATCCCATGCGACAACTCAGCGAACACGACGCCGCCTACATTTATTCGGACAGCGCCCACGCCAACTCGAACGTAACCTTGCTGCATATCTACGACCAGTCCACCGCGCCCGGCGGCATGGTCCGCTTCAAACATATCCTGGCGCACATCGAGAGCCGCCTCAGCCGCCTGCCGGTGTTCCGCCAGAAGATTCAGCGCGTGCCGCTGGATCTCGACTACCCATACTGGATCGAGGACGAGAACTTCGACATCGAATACCACGTGCGCCACATCGCCCTGCCCAAGCCCGGCGACTGGCGCCAGTTCTGCATCCAGTCCGCGCGCATCCATGCCCGCCCGCTGGACCTCCAGCGTCCGCTGTGGGAAATGTACGTGATCGAGGGGCTGGACAGCTTCCTCGATCTGCCGGTGGGCAGTTTCGCCGTACTGCTGAAGATCCATCATGCCGCGATCGACGTCGCGCGCCACAATGAAATCACCGCCCTGCTGCACGATCTCTCGCCCGACTCGCCGCCGCCCGCGCCGGCCGAGCCGTGGTTCCCCGAGGATGCGCCGGGAAGCCTGAACCTGCTGGTCCGCGCCGGCTTCAATGTCGCCACCTTCCCGCTGCGCATGGCGCAGCCGCTGGCTCGTAGTTGGACCACACTGAAGTCCGCCACGCGAACCTTCGTCGGCGAATTTCTCGGCCGGCCGCACGAGTTTCCCCTGACGAGATTCAACAGCGAGGTCTCGCCGCACCGCGTGTTCGAAACGCGCCGTTTTGCGATGAAGGATTTCAAGGCCATTCGCGGCCTGGTTTCCGGCGCCACGGTCAATGACGTCGTGCTCGCCGTATGCGCCGGCGCCCTGCGGCGCTACCTCGACATGCAGGGCGAACTGCCGGACGACAGCCTGGTCGCCGCGGCCCCGATCGCCGTGCGTTCAAAGAGTGACAAAACGGGCGCCGCCGCCGGACCGGCGAGCTTTTCCTGGGTGCGCCTGGAACTCGGCACCGACGTCGCCGACCCGGTCGAGCGGCTGGCCGCGATCCAGGCCACCAGCTCGTCATCGGACATCATGGCGCAGGCCGTCAGCGCGCGCGAACTGATCGACCTCGCCGAACACGCGCCATCGGCCGCGATTGCCGCCACCAGCAAGATGCTGCGCTCGGCCTCGGCGCTGCTCGGCGACTGGGCGCCGCTGGCCAACTGCGCCATCGCCAACGTGCCCGGGCCGCAGCTGCCCCTCTACCTTCATGGCGCGCGGCTCACCTACCTGTCGGCGATCATGCCGATCTCGGACGGCATGGGCCTGGTGTTTTCGGTGACCAGTTACCACGACATGATGATCATTTCATTCACCGCCTGCTACGAGCAACTGCCCGATCCGCAAGTGTTCGCCCAGTGCCTGCGCGACAGCTTCCAGGAATACCTGGCGCTGGTGCGGCCTGCGGCGCAGCGCAAGGCGCGGCCGGCAGCGGCGACGAAGGCTCGCCGCCCCGTAGTCGCGCCTATGCTGAAAACTCCGCGCCGCAAGCCAGCAGCGCGCGCCGCGGCGCACTGAGCGATGACGGCCGCACCGCTGCACATCGAATACGAATCGCTCGGCGATCCGTCGCACCCGGCCATCGTCCTCATCATGGGCCTCGGAATGCAGTTGATGGCCTGGCCCGATACCTTTTGTCAGCAACTCGTGGCGCGCGGCTATCGCGTGCTGCGTTTCGACAACCGCGATTGCGGGCTTTCAGGGCGCGCCCCAGGGAAAAAGCGCGCCCACCTCCTGCTGGCCATGGCCGCCTCGGCGCTCGGCCTGCCGGTGCGCACGCCCTATACGCTGCAGGACATGGCCGGCGACGCCATCGGCCTGATGGATCGGCTCGGCATCGCACAGGCGCACATCGTCGGTGCCTCGATGGGCGGCATGATCGCCCAGGTGCTGGCGGCAAAATTCCCGCAGCGTGTGCTGAGCCTGACGTCGATCATGTCGTCCTCCGGCTACCGGAAAGTCTCGAAGCCGACCAAGCCGGCGCGCAAGGTATTGCTGAGCCGGCCCACCGACCCGAAAGATCCCGAGTCGGTCATTGCATACATGGTGGAAATGTTCGGCGTGATCGGCAGCCCGGCTTACCCGTCAAGCAAAGAAGAGTTGCGCAGCCGCATCGGCCGCAGTGTGCGCCGCGCCTACGAGCCGGCCGGCACCGCGCGCCAGCTGTTGGCCATCATCGCCTCGGGCGACCGTCGCAAGCTGCTGCACACCATCGCCGCGCCGACACTGGTGATCCACGGCGCCGAGGATCCGCTGGTGCCGCTGGCCGCCGGTCGCGACACGGCGCAGAACATTCCGGGTGCGTCCCTGCTGGTGATCGAGGGCATGGGCCACGATTTTCCCGAGGGCCTGATGCCGCGCCTGGCGCAGGCTATTGCCGATCACTGCGATCGATCAGAACCCAAGTGATTCCACGACGGCAACCAAATCGGCAAAACTGGCCGATTCGAGTTTCGCTGCCAGTGCGAGCTTGTCCAGTCCTTCGCATTCGAATGCGGTGAGTTCCACTTCGAGGGGCAGTTCCCGGATTTCCAGCGGTGACATGAAGCCGATGGTGCAGATATGGGCGAGGCACAGACGTTCCGGCTCGGTGATTTCCAGGCCGTGATACTTCAGGATTTCCATGTAGCGCTCAGCGGTGCGGTTCAGCTTGCCGCTGATCTCCATGGTGTTCTTCTGCCCCTGCGCAAGAATGGCGAGCGGCGGCCCAAAAAAGACGCTGGTCTTTCCCACGACCCGCTGCTTGTCGGATTTTGACAAGGCAGGGGCGATCCATGTCGGATCGCCCCTTTCCGGGCCAGGCTTGGGGGTCGGGTCAGCGTCTTCAGGACGATCCGGCATTAACGTGAAACCCCTCGTTCGGAGCGGCGAGTGATAGCCGAGCGAAGCGAGCCGAGCAGCAGCCCCCCGTGAGGGGGGATGGGGGGGCGGGCCTTCAATTCGCCTTTAGCGTGTTTCATTTTCTGCGGGTGGAGCT
>JAPLRA010000265.1 GCA_026399445.1 Sulfuritalea sp. | reverse complement strand
GGTAGACCAAGCCATCATAGCGCCCGGTCTCTTTGTTCCATTTGCCGGAGCGACCGGCCATCACATTGGTATCCACATAGACGGGATAGACGGGATCCGTCACAGCCACCTTGCAGTCAAGCGACAATATCTCCTGGAAATTGCCGGTGTCGCACTTGGCGCCATCGCTGACAAAAACCTCATCCGGCTGAACATTGGCGCCACGCGCCTGGAAATCGTATTTGGCGATCGCCTCGCGCAAAAAATCGTAGCCTTGCTCCGGCCCGTAGCCTCGGAAAGTGCTGTCACTGGCCATCTCGTCGGTGGCGGCGTGCAAAGCCTTGATACAGGCATCGGGCAAGGCCCGGGTCACATCCCCAATACCCAGTTTGATCAATTTCTTGTCGGGATTGGCCTTCTGAAAGGCAGCGACCCGTTTGGCAATATCGGAAAACAGGTAGGAGGCCTGCAGGCTCTGGTAATTCTCGTTAATCCTGATCATTCAACACCCCAAACATACAGGGCCAGAAAAATCTGGCCACAATTCATAAATAGTACAACGGGATAAAACTACATGGCGCGTTACAACACAAACCGGTATCGAACCAATTCAGCGGCCATGTCCTGCCATACGCCATGGATTTCCGCCGTAGTTTGAGGCGCGTAGTATAGAACACGGGGTTGCAGCTGGCCAATTCTCATGGCGGCGGCAAAGCGAGGAAATATCCCCTCGGGAGATACCGTCTCCGCCCTGCGGGACGGCGACAAAAACGGGGACCGCGGTCCCCGTTTGCATGATTCGAGTGCGGTTGCGTCAGTCTTCGTACTTGAACGACATCGACACGCGAGCCCGATAGGCTACCACCTTGCCGTTCTCGATCTTCATGTCCAGTTTCGTAACTTCCGCGACACGCAGGTCGCGCAAAGTTTTGGCGGCTGATGCAATGGCCGAACTCGCGGCATCTTCCCAGGAAACAGAACTGGAACCTACGACTTCGACGATCTTGTAGACGGGATTTTCGTTCTTTGATTTTTTTGCCATGGTTGCCTCCGATGAACTAGTGGTTGAGCCGATTCCTGAAATCAGCAAATCCATCATAGTCCAATCGGCTGCAACTGCGGTAGACGGTTCCTCGTCGCCTCGTTCTTCCGGCGGTCATCCCCCGGCGATGATGGGCACCAGCTGCACACGGTCCCCGCTGTGGAGCGCCTTGGCCAGCTCCCCTGACAGCAGCATCTCGCCATTGACCGTGATGTTCCAGGACGGATCATCCAGCGCCGAAGCGGCTTCAGGCAGGTGTCGGCGCAGCGCACTGCGAAACTCGTTGACGTTGGCCACCGGCGTGTCGATGACAATGGATTTCTCAGGCGCGCCGGGCAGCGGCTTCGGCAATTCGACGCGCAGCGCAAACCCCGTGGCGACCAGCGCCAGTTGCTGGTGCCAGTCGGCGCGGGGCACGCCTTCGCTATTGAAGCCGGTCAGTTCGTAGAAGCGCGCCTTCATGGCGTCGAACTGCGTTCGGTCGATCTTTTCGCCCTTGAACGGACCGGTGTCGATGGATTCCTCGAACCAGCGGCGGGGCAGGGTGTCGTCTTTGGCGCGCAGGCCGAGGCGGAAGTTCAGCAGATGTTCGAGGCCGGTGATGTTGCGGCCGATTTCGTCCAGCTGCTCGGCGGTCACCGGCTGGCCGGTCATGGTGCTCAACTGAATCGCGAAATCGCCGCAGTCGGGCAGGGTGGGCGAGTTGAACAGCTTGGTGTTGAAGCGGCACATGCCGACCGAGTCGCCGACGGCAAAGGTGTTCTCGCAGCGGCGCACCGCCACTTCCTTGCCCTCGTAGCTGTTCGGCTGCGGCGCCACGGTGCCGCCATAGAGTTGCGCCTTGAACGCCGCATCGTCGTTGATGCGGGCGTTGATTTCCAGCGTGACCCGATTGCGCAAATGATCCATGCCGCGCGTGGCGACCGAGAGGCCGAGTGCGAAAGCCTTGAGGATGCGCGAATCGTGGGGGTCGGACTGGAACAGGCCTTTCACCGCCATGCGGTAGTCGAGCGCCGCCGCCGGGTATTTGCCCTTGTCGACCGCGCGTGCCGAGTCGGCAATGGTGTCGCCGAAGCCTTCGCGTTTCGCGGTCATGAACAGCAGCTTTTCGATGGTCTCGTAGTTGCCCCAGGACAAGTCGAGGCCGCCGGTGTGGCTGGCATCAATGATGCCGCGCTGCCACAGCTCCATGGCCCACGAGATCGCGCTGCCGGTCGAAGCGGAGTCGAGGCCGAGGTCGTTGAGGATGTTGTTGAGGCGCAGCACCTGCTCCGGCTCGCGCAGGCCGATCATCGGCCCGAACTTGCCCAGGGTTACGTATTCGGGGCCATCGCCCTTGTCGTACTTGTCGAAATGGCCGTCGCCCTTGATGCCGTTGTAGGTGCGCAGCTTGTGGT
>JAPLRA010000292.1 GCA_026399445.1 Sulfuritalea sp. | reverse complement strand
CCTGATTCTTGCCGCCATTGAGCGAAGCGCAACTCGCCTCGCCCTGCTTGTCGGTGTAGAGCAGCAGCACCGGGCAGGTCCGGATCGACTCGGCGTGTTCGGCGAAGCGCGGATCGTCCGCCAGCTTGTCCAGTTCGGCGCGCAACAGCCCTTGATAGGCGATCGCGGCCTTGATCGAATGGGCCGCAAACATCGCCTTGCCCTCGCCCAGGGCACGGCCGGGCGGGCGAATCGCCATCATGGTCTTGGCCACGAAAACCAGGGCCGCTTGCTTCGCGACAAAAGCCTGCCGGTTCGGGTTCTGGTAAATCTCGTCGGAGCTGGGCGCGCGCAGCTTGTCGCTGTCCTTCAGCTTCTGCACGGATTCGGTGATCTTGTATTGCAGATGATCCTCGAAGCGGATCACGTTCTGGATGGGGTTCAGGATCACCCGGTCGCGGATGGCCTGGGTCATGGTGTAGGCGAAATACGGCGCCCAACGGATGTCGTCGCCCGCCGCTGACGGGGAGCGCCATTCGCCGAAGCGGGCGAGGATTTCATCCCTGGGCGTGGCGGTCAGGCCGATGATGAGATTGCGCTTGGCGCCCTCGGGCCGGATCGTGCCCCACTCGTCAAAAATCTCGATGGTGGCATCGTGCAGGATGCCGTTCTGGGTGCGGTGTGTCCAGCAGCAACCGCGCCAGATCGGGGTCGGCCTCGGCCAGCCGCTTGATGGACGGGAATTTCTGGATATTCACCACCACCACGCGCACGCCGTCTTGCAGGCTATCGCGCAAGTCCTTGAAGGTTTCCGCCTCGGCGACGATGTTCTGGGTTGCCCGCAAGCGCGCCGCTTCCTCGGCCACGTTCTGGCGCAGTTCGGTGCGATCCGTCAGCAGGATGCACAGGTCGAACAGCGGCGGCATGGCCGCGCTGCGCGTGTCGGCCAGGTCGGCCAGCGCCTGAGCCAGCCAGACAATCACATTGGTCTTGCCCAGCCCCGCCGCGCCTTGCAGCAGGATGGAATGCGACTCCTGCCCGTTCCGGTGCAACAGGGTCTTGCGGACGATCTCGTCGGCCTTTTTCGTGTCCAGCGCGGGCAGTGAGAGTGCCAGCGCCGCCCGGATGTCCGCCTCGTTGATCTTGGATTTGCTCTCCTCGGCATAGAGTTCGCGCACGCGCTGCATGGCCTGGAACAGCATGGCCCGCTGCGCCGGGCGCGGGCGCAGAATCTCGGTGCCGGTGGTGGTACGGCTGGGCCGGTTCTGGTTGAAGAAGTGAATCTCCCGGTCCACGCCGTCGGCGGGTGCGAAGAACGAGGCCAGATGCTCGGCCAGGGCCACGGAAGCCGGCTTCTCCCGCATTTCCGCCGTGCGCAGGAAGGCGTCGGCCACCTTGCCCGGCAGTGTCTCCACCAGCGCCTGGGTGTCGTCCGACTCGATGGCCTCGTCGATCTCCGGCAACAGCCATTCGATGTCCGGCAGCACCATCATGGCGCCCATGTCCACGCCGCTGATGTGGGTCGCCTTCTCGTACAGGCAAATAGCCTGACGAATCTCCCAGCGGACTTTTTCGCTCAGGTCGCGGTGCCGAAACCCCGGCCAGCGACCGCCCTCGGCGGCGTACCGTTCGCGCGCCTCGCGCAGCACGGCGATGCCTGCCTCGACACAATCGTGGGCGATCCTCTTGCGCCCGTGGCCGGCGGCGGTCTGGCC
>JAPLRA010000374.1:5338-5915 GCA_026399445.1 Sulfuritalea sp. | reverse complement strand
GGCGGTGCTCACCGTGATGCTCGGCACGGTCTCGGCGATCATGGAAGCCACGGTGGTCAATGTCGCGCTGCCGGAAATCATCCGCGTCTTTCATGTCGGCCACGATCAGGTGCAGCTTTTGTCCACCGGCTTTCTCGCCGCCACCACGGCCTCGATGCTGCTCGCCACATGGGCCATGCAGCGTTTCGGCGTGCGCCGCACCTTCGTCGGCGCGCTGCTGCTGCTGGTGATGTTCTCGGTGTTCGCCGCGCTCAGCGACAGCTTCGTAGTGCTGGCGCTGTGCCGCATCGGTCAGGGCAGCATTGCCGGCCTGATCCAGCCATTGTCCATGCTGGTCATCATCGATGTGTTTCCGCCGCATGAACGCGGCCGGGCAATGGGCGCCTATGGCCTCGGCATCGTGCTGGCACCTGCCGTCGGGCCGGTGGCGGGCGGCTTGCTGGTCGATCACCTCGGCTGGCGCGCGGCGTTTCTGGTCACCGTACCCTTGTGCCTGGCGGCCATCGCGCTGGCGCCGCGCTTCGTCATTGCCGGGCGGCCTTTGCCCGGTGCGCACAAGCGCCCCTTCGACGCGATC
>JAPLRA010000374.1:0-5325 GCA_026399445.1 Sulfuritalea sp. | reverse complement strand
CGGGTGCCACCGCCACCGCGCTTGGCCTGGCGCTGGCGGTGGCCTTTGTCGTATGGGAGCGCAGCACGTTGCATCCGCTGCTGGATTTCAGCATCTTCCGCGAGGCGGGTTTCGGTGCGGCGGTGCTGGTTGCGGCGGCCTATGGTATCGGCATTTACGGCTCGACTTATCTGGCGCCGGTGTTCGCCCAGATCGGCTTGGGCTTTTCCGGCTACGAGGCCGGGCTGATGCTGCTTCCGGGCGGTGTCGTACTGGCTATCGTGCTGCTGCTCGCGGGGCGGCTGGCCGATCGGTTTCCATCCAATCGCGTCGCAATGGCCGGACTGGCTTTCTTTTCGGTGTCAGCAATTCTTGTGGGACTGTCTTCGCCGGCCACCGGTTTCTGGCTGCTCGCGCTGTGGGTGGCGATCGGCCGCGTCGGCCTCGGGCTCATCATTCCGGGCTTGAATGCCGGCGCCTTGCGCCTGCTGCCCTGCGGCACGGAGGCGGCGGGCTCGGCCTCGATCAACTTCTTTCGCCAGCTCGGCGGCGCGCTCGGCGTCACGCTGCTGGCATTGTTTCTCGAAGGACGCGAGCGCCAGTTGAATGCCGTGCATGGCCTGCAACCGATGCAGGAAGGCTTCTTCCTGATCGCCGCCGTCTACTGTCTGGCCCTGATCCCCGCCTGGCTGATGACCGGCCGCGGGCGCGGCGCCCAACCTGCCTAGGAGACTCCATGAGCCTACCCAAAATCCTGCAAGACAATCTCGCCCTGCCGGTGATCGGCGCGCCGATGTTCATCGTTTCGCAACCGTCGCTGGTGCTGGCGCAATGCATGGCCGGCATTGTCGGTTCCTTCCCTGCGCTCAACGCCCGGCCGAAGGAGTTGCTCGATGAATGGCTGACTGCCATGACGGCGGAAATCGATGCCGCGCGCGGCGCCAACCCCGGCCGCAAGATCGCGCCTTTCGCCGTGAATCAGATCGTGCATCACTCCAATGACAGGCTGGATCATGACATCGCGTTGTGCGTCAAGCACAAGGCGCCGATGATCATCACCAGCCTGCGCGCGCCGGGTGACGTCGTGAAGGAAGTTCACAGCTACGGCGGCATCGTGTTTCACGACGTGATCAACGTGCGCCACGCGCAGAAGGCGCTGGAAGCCGGTGTCGATGGCCTGATCCTGTTCTGGGACGGGCCGATTGCGCTGTCCGGCGCCATCACGCGCGGCGAGCAGATTCTCGCGGCGCAGGCAATGGGCGCCGATCTGGCCTACATGGGCACGCGTTTTATTCCGACGCCGGAAGCCAATGCGGTCGATGGCTACAAGCAGATGATCGTCGAAAGTACCGCCGCGGACGTCGTCTATACTCCCTACTTCACAGGCGTGCATGGCAATTATCTGCGGCCGAGCATCACTGCGCAGGGGCTGGATCCCGACGACCTGCCCCTGCGCGACAAGACCAGCATGAGCTTCGGTTCCGACCGGACCAAGGCCTGGCGCGACATCTGGGGCGTCGGGCAGGGCATCGGTTCGATCGATGAAATTCTTCCCGTAAGTGAAGTGGTGGAGCGGCTCGGACGAGAATACCGGGCCGCCCGCGATGCGCTATGCGCGCTGTATGCACTCGAGGACTGACATGAGCAAACAGAACAAGATCGCTGCGGCTCCCGCCGTCGTTGCCACCAAGCTTGCAGTTAAGGTTCCTGCCAAGGCCGCCGGCAAGGAAGATCGCCATTTCGTCACCGCACTGGCGCGGGGGCTTTCGGTGCTTTCCTGCTTCAGTTCCGGCGAGAAGATGCTCGGCAATCTCGACATCGCGAAGCGCTGCAAGTTGCCCAAATCAACCGTCTCGCGCCTCAGCTATACGCTGACCAAGCTCGGCTACCTGGTATTCGTCGAGCACACCGGAAAATACCGTTTGGGTACCTCGACGCTGGTGCTGGGCAGCGCCATGCTGGCGCGGCTGGATGTGCGAGATCTGTCTCGGCCGCCGATGCAGGAACTCGCCGATTTTTCCAAGGGCATGGTCTCGCTCGGCAGTCGCGATCGCCTTTCGATGATCTTTGTCGGCAATGCGCGCAGTTCGGCGGCGCTGACGCTCTCGCTCGATGTCGGTTCGCGGATTCCGATTGCCACCACGGCGATGGGTCGCGCCTACCTGGCGCTGATACCTGAGCGCGAGCGCGAGGACATCATGGAGCGCGTCAAGGAACTCGATGAAGTGGCCTGGCCGGCGATACGCGCCGGCGTTGAGCGGGCGCTGAAGGAATACAACGAATCCGGCTGCGTCAGTTCATTTGGCGAATGGCAGACCGATGTCAATGCCATTGCCGTGCCGCTGCGGCCGGGCGGCGGCCTGCCGCCGATGGCGATCAACTGCGGCGGTCCGGCGTTTACGCTGTCGAAGGAGTTTCTGCTGAACGAGGTGCGGCCGAAACTGATCGAACTGGTCAGGCAGCTGGAGGCTTCGCTGGGGATGCGCGGCTAGCGCCGCATCTGCCGCGCCGAGGTGCGGCGTATCAGTCCTGCCACATTCCCGATTTCAGAACCGAGCCGTCGGCGCGGTATTCGGATCCGGGGCCGCTGCGCTTGCCATCGCGGAACTCGCCGACGAACTGGCTGCCGTTGGCGAAGGTCAGGGCTCCCTGGCCGTGATGTTTCCCATCCCGGAACTCGCCGACGTACTTCCTGCCATCGGCATAGGTAAGGGTGCCTTGCCCGTGAAACTTGTCGTCGCGGAACTCGCCGACGTACTTGTCGCCATTGGAATAAGTGAAACTGCCCTTGCCGGTGCGCACGCCGTTCCTGAACTCGCCGACGTACTCGGTGCCACCGACCCACGTGTAGGTACCTTGCCCGTTGCGCAGGTTGTCCCTGAATTCGCCGACGTACTTGTTGCCATCGGCATAGGTATAAGTGCCTTTTCCCTGGAACTTTCCGTCCCGGAATTCGCCGGCGTATTTGTCTCCATTGACGAAGCTCAGCGTGCCCTGTCCCTGCGCCTTGTCGTCACGGAACTCGCCGACGTGCTTGTCGCCATTTGCGGCAGTCAGCGTGCCCTGCCCGTGGAAATTGTGGTTCCTGAATTCGCCGACATATTTGTCGCCCTTGGCGGAGGTAAAGCTGCCTTTGCCGTGATACCGGTCATCCTTGAATTCGCCGACGTACTTGTCGCCATTGGTGGAGATGAGGCTGCCCTGGCCATCGAACTTGTTGTTCCTGAATTCACCCACGTACTTGTCGCCGCTGGTCCAGGTGTAGCTGCCCTGGCCATGGCGAAGGCCGTTCCAGAAGTCACCGACGTAACTGTCTCCACTTGGCGCTGTCTGTTGTCCGGAACAATTGGTCCAGGGCGTGTCGGCTGCCGCGGGACACGCCGGCAGGCGCCCCTGTGCCATCGCGCCGTGTGTTGCCAGCAGCATCAGCATCATCAATGGTCTCTTCATCGTCTCAACCCCTGCGTATCGAAGGCGCTACCGGGTGGAGGCCCTATGGCCGCTGCCCGTTACCACTCGTTTGGATTCTACGCCACCGGTTCAAGGATAATCGGCAGCAAACCGATGCCCCTCTGGAGGTCCTGCCATGCCCCACGACAAACAACACCGCTATGCCACCCGCACCGAGTGGACCGGAAACCTCGGCGAAGGCACCACCAACTATCGAGCCTACTCGCGTGATCATGTGATTTCGGCGGTAGGCCGGCCGGAACTGCTTGGCTCGTCCGATCCGGCGTTTCGCGGCGATGCCGCGCGCTGGAACCCGGAGGACCTGCTGGTCGGCTCGCTATCGTCCTGCCACATGTTGTGGTACCTGCATCTCTGCGCGCAGGCGAAGATCACGGTGCTGGCTTATCGCGACGATGCGGTGGGGACCATGGTCGAGGACGAGGGCGGCGGTGGGCGATTCACGCAAGCGGTGCTGCGGCCGGTGGCGACCATCGCCGCGGGGGGCGACGCCGTGCTGGCGAAGGCGTTGCACCAAGAAGCGCACCGCCTGTGCTTCATCGCCAACTCGGTGAACTTTCCAATCGCCATCGAGCCGACGGTACTGGCTTCGGGCTAAGTCAGACTTCGGCGAGAAATGCCCGGATCGCCGCGCTCACCTGCCGCGGCTGTTCGTGGATCACCCAGTGGCTGCCCTCGGGGATGCGCTTGATGCGCAAGTCGGGTACGAGTTCCTCGAGGCCGTCGAGCAGCGTGGTGCCCAGTGCGGTGTCAGCCTCGCCCCAGATCACCAGCGTCGGCACGCGCACGATGAGTGCGGCTGGATCGAGCTTGAGTACTGCAGCGCCGGGGTCTTCGGGGGTCGGCGGATAGAGCGGTGAGGCGCGGTAGAGGTTGAGCGCGCAGGTCAGCGCACCGGGCTGCGACCAGGCTTCGCGATACAGCGGGATTTCTTCGTCGGTCAGCGCGCAGTGGCCGTCCGCGGTGCGGCTGAACATCTTCAGCAGGCGCTCGTAGTGGTTGGCTTCGAGCACGCGCTCGGCCTTGGCGTGGCGCAGCAGCAGCATGTAATGGCTGGCCTCCTGCTGCACTGGATCCCTGGCCAAAGCGCGGGCGAAGGGCACGGTGTGCGGCGCGTTGATGATGACCAGTTTCTTCACGTACTGCGGGAACGCCGCGGCGAACGTCCAGGCAATGGCGCCGCCCCAGTCGTGGGCGACGAGGATGCAGGATTTGTCTTCATGGCCCGCCCGCAGGTGTTCGATCAACTGCCGCAGGTCCTCCATCAGCGGCTTCGGACGATAGGCGGCGACGCCTTCGGGTTTGTCCGAAAGGTTGTGGCCGCGCAGGTCGAAGGCCACCGCGTGGTGATCCTTGCCGAATTCCTCGAGCTGGCCGTGCCAGCAGTACCAGAACTCGGGGAAGCCATGGACGAAGACCATCAGCGGGGCGTCGGCCGGCCCTTCGGCAACGCAGTGCAGGCGGATGCCGTTGACCGGTGCGAAGAAGTGCTCCACGCGGCTAGTCCTTGAACACGGGATCGCGCTTTTGCATGTTCGCCGCGCCGGCCTCGAACAGGTCCTTCGACATCAGCATCGCCGCGTTCCAGGTGGCGATGTAGTTGAGCCCATCGGCCACCGAGTGGTCGCGGGCATAGGTGATCATTTCCTTGCAGCCGCGGATCGACAGCGGCGACTTGGCGGCGATGCTGCGCGCGATTTCCATGACGCCGGCCTGCAGGGCGTCGGGGCTTTCGAAGCAGCGATTGACCAGGCGCATCTGCTGCGCTTCGGCACCGTCCACCTTGCGGCCGGTGTAGGCCAGTTCGCGCGCCATGCCTTCGCCGATCAGGCGCGGCAGGCGCTGCAGGGTGCCGACGTCGGCGGTCATGCCGACATC
>JAPLRA010000203.1 GCA_026399445.1 Sulfuritalea sp. | reverse complement strand
CGGAGATCATCTTGGCTTCGCACTGCATGACGCGCAGCGCCGTGGCACGGCCGTCCGGACCCTTGACGACGCCGATCGGCATCCAGCCGCCCATGATGGTGATGCCTTCCGCTTCGGCGTGCTCGATTTCCGGCTTGCTGGCGGTCATATAGACGGAGGTCAGGGTCACTTCAGCGCCCTGACGCAGCGAAATATCGGCGACGTCCTGGGCCAGGTGGCCGGCGATCGCGCCTTCGAAATCGGTCGGATTGACCTTCTCGATGTGGCCGAGGCGACGCGCTACGGTGGCAACGTCCATCGAGGTATCGCCGCCGCCGACGACCACCACGCGGTGGCCAACGGTCTTCAGGCGGCCGTCATTGAAGGCCTTGAGGAAGGAGGTGGCGGTAACCACGTTGGATGCGGTATTGGCTTCGGCATCTCCCGGGATGGGCAGGGCACGTCCGGCTTGCGCGCCGAGGCCGAGGAAGATCGCGTCGAAGCTGGCGCGCAGTTGCTCCAAGGTGACGTCGGTGCCGATGCGGGTCTTGAGATGCACTTCGACACCGAGGTCGAGGATGCGCTGGATTTCGGCGTCGAGCGTGTCGCGCGGCGTACGGTAGCCGGGGATGCCGTAGCGCATCATGCCGCCGAGGAATTCGTGCTCGTCGAAAATCGTGCAGCTGTGGCCCTTGAGGGTCAGGTGGTAGGCGGCCGAGAGGCCGGCCGGGCCGCCGCCGATGATGGCGACCTTCTTGCCGGTCTTGTGCTCCGGGGCCTTGAACTTCAGGTTGTTCTGGATCGCCCAGTCGCCGAGGTAATGCTCGACCGAGTTGATGCCGACGTGGTCTTCCACTTCATTGCGATTGCAGCCGGTTTCGCAGGGCGCGGGGCAGACGCGGCCCATCACGGCAGGCAGCGGATTGGCTTCCGTCAGGCGGCGCCAGGCGTATTCCTGCCAGCCCATCTGCTTGCCGTCGGCGCCCAATACACCCGTTGGCGGCTTTTCGATGCCGCGCACGATGTTGAGGTAGCCGCGGATGTCTTCGCCGGACGGGCAGGAGCCCTGGCACGGCGGCGTCGACTGGACGTAGGTCGGGCACTTGTAGGTATAGCTGGCCTGGAAAATCTGCTGCTGCCAGCGCTTGACCTTGGTGTCGCCTTCCTTGTAGCGGCGGAAGGTCAGTTTTTCGGGTTTGATTTCAGACGTGGCTGACATGAGGGGTCTCCATTGATATCTTGTTCGTCATTGCTCGTTGTTGAGCACGATCGCGGTACTGACCAGTTGGTGCACGCCGCCGACCATGCTCATCTTGAAGCCGTAGTAGGGCAGCACCTTGGTGAATTGGGCCTTGCAGATGGCGCAGATGGTCGCCATGAAATTGACGCCGTTGTCCTGCACGATCCGGTTCAGCGCTTCCATGCGCGGCAGTGCGCCCTTGACCCGCAGGTCGAGCAGCTCGTCGGTCAGCAAACCGCCGCCGCCGCCGCAGCAGAAGGTCTTTTCATGCGTGGTGTTGACGATGCGGTGATCGTTGGCTTCCTTGTTGAACTTGAGGCGGCCGGCCTGGATCAGGTCCCAGGTCACTTCGCAGATATGCGAGGGCTGCTTGTAGTTCGGGTCGGGTTGCTTCTGCAACTGGATCGCGAAGGGATCGTTGGCGCCTGCGCCGATGCCGGTCAGGGTGTTCCAGAAGGCATAGGCGACGCGCCAGGCGTGGCCGCATTCGCCGACCACGATGCGCTTGACGCCGAGTTCCAGCGCGGCTTCACGCACGCGCATGGCGATCTTCTGCATCTGGTCGTAATTGCCGATGAACATGCCGAAGTTGCCGGCTTCCGAGGCTTTGCTGGAGAGCGTCCAGGAAATGCCGGCGGCGTGGAACACCTTGCCGTAGCCGATCAGGCTATCGACGTGCGGTTCGGCGAAGAAGTCCGCCGAGGGCGTGACCAGCAGGACTTCGGCACCCTTGACGTCGAGCGGGTACTTGACGGCGGCGCCGGTCTCTTCGAGCACGTCCTCTTCCAGTCCTTCCAGCGTGTTTTCCAGCGCCGGGCCGGGCAGGCCGAGGTTGTTGCCGATTTTGTGCACCTTGCCGATGATCTCGTTCACATACTTGTGACCGACACCGATGCTGTGCATGATTTCCTTGGCCGCCATGGTCACTTCGGCGGTGTCGATG
>JAPLRA010000168.1 GCA_026399445.1 Sulfuritalea sp. | reverse complement strand
ATTGCGGGGGTCGGCTTCAGAGGTAATCAACATGCAGTTCACCGATCTCGGCCTTTCGGCCGAGCTCCTGCGCGCCATTGGCGAGCAGGGCTACACCACGCCCACCCCTGTCCAGCAACAGGCCATTCCCCACATTCTCGCCGGCCGCGATCTCGAGGCCCTGGCCCAGACCGGCACCGGCAAGACCGCCGCCTTCGTGCTGCCGATCCTGCAGCGCCTGACCAATCCGCTCGCCAGTCCGTTGCAGAAGGTCGTCCACACCGCGCCTCGCGTGCTGGTGCTGGTGCCGACGCGCGAACTCGCCGCCCAGGTGCTGGAAAGCGTCCGCGTCTATGGCGCCCACACAGGCCTGCGCAGCCTCGCCGTGTTCGGCGGCGTCGGCATCAACCCGCAAATCCAGACCATGCGCCGCGGCATCGACATCCTTGTCGCGACCCCGGGCCGCCTGCTCGACCACCTCGGCCAGCGTACCGTCGACTTGTCGAAGGTGCAGACCCTGGTGCTCGACGAAGCGGATCGCATGTTCGACATGGGCTTCATCCGCGACATCCGCCGCATCATCGAGAAGTTGCCGAAAGTCAGGCAGAACCTGATGTTCTCCGCCACCTTCGCCGCCGAAGTGCGCGAACTGGCACATGCCGTGTTGCAGAACCCGGCACTGGTCGAAGTCGCGCGCCGCAATGCACCGGCCGAACTCGTGACGCACACGGTGATCAAGGTCGACCAGGACAAGAAGCGGGACCTGCTGCTGCACCTCTTCGCCGCCCACGGCTGGCACCAGGTGCTGGTGTTCTGCCGCACCAAGCACGGCTCCGACGCGCTGGCCAAGAAGCTTGAGCAGTCCGGCGTGCGCACCGCGGCGCTGCACGGCAACAAGTCGCAGAACGCCCGTACCCGCGCTCTGGCCGACTTCAAGTCCGGCAAGCTGGCCGCGCTGGTGGCGACCGACATCGCCGCGCGCGGCCTTGACATCGATTCGCTGCCGCGCGTGGTGAATTTCGAACTGCCCAATGTGCCCGAGGACTACATCCACCGCATCGGCCGCACCGGCCGTGCCGGCGCCAGCGGCGAAGCGCTGAGCCTCGTCAGCAGCGACGAGCGCATCCAGTTGCGCGACATCGAGCGCCTGTTGAAGCGCGAGATCGAAACCTCGGTCGTGCCCGGCTTCGAGCCGCAGCATACGCACTCGACACCTCGGCCTTCCGCAGGACGTCCGCCGGCGCAGAAGCCGGCACAGGCCCGTCCGCGCACGGGTGCGGGCAACCGCAGCGGCGCACCGCGGCCAGCACGTTCGGGAGCCGGCGGCGCCAAGCCGGCCAGCCATCACAGCGGCCAACGGCATCGCTGAACACCGTCTGTTTCAGGCGTTCTGGCGCAGACCTGCGAATCTGCAGGTCTGAGTTAGCGCGCAGATCCGCCGTGCACTGCTCTCAGCCTTGCGCGGCGGCCAATATTGTATTGAAGGTCGTGCTCGGGCGCATTACCGCGTCCAGTTTTACCGGATCGACGAGGTAGTAGCCGCCGATGTCCACCGGCTTTCCCTGCACTGCCTTCAGTTCGGCCACGATTTTTTCTTCGTTCTCGGTCAGCGCCTTCGCCAGCGGAGCAAAGTGCGCCTTCAGCTCCAGGTCGTCCGTCTGTTCCACCAGTGCCTGCGCCCAATACATGGCCAGATAAAACTGGCTGCCGCGGTTGTCGAGTTCGCCGGCACGGGTCGAGGGGCCTTTTCTGTTGTCGAGAAGCTTGCCCGTGGCATCGTCCAGCGTCTTGGCCAGAACCTTCGCCTTGGCGTTGCCGGTCTTGATGCTTAGATCTTCCAGCGACACGCCCAGGGCGAGGAATTCACCCAGCGAATCCCAGCGCAGGTGGTTTTCCTGAACCAGTTGCTGGACATGCTTGGGCGCCGAGCCGCCGGCACCTGTTTCGTACATGCCGCCACCGGCCATCAGCGGCACGATGGAGAGCATCTTGGCGCTGGTGCCGAGTTCCATGATCGGAAACAGGTCGGTCAGATAGTCGCGCAGGATGTTGCCGGTGACCGAAATGGTATCCAGGCCGCGAACGATTCTTTCCAGCGAGTAGCGCATGGCGCGCACCTGCGACATGATCTGGATGTCGAGACCCGTGGTGTCGTAGTCCTTGAGGTAGGCGTGGACCTTCTTGATCAGTTCGGCCTCGTGCGGACGATAGGGATCAAGCCAGAACACCGCCGGCGTGCTGGAATTGCGGGCGCTTGACCCAGTCGCGGATTGCCGCGTCCTTGACCTGGCACATGCGCCAGATGTCGCCCTGCTCGACGTTTTCTTCCAGCAGCACTTCGCCGGTAGCGATGTCGGTGATCCGCGTTGCGCCGTCTTCGGAAATTTCAAAGGTGTTTTCGTGCGAGCCGTATTCTTCGGCCTGCTGGGCCATCAGGCCGACGTTGGGCACCGAGCCCATGGTCACCGGATCGAAGGCACCGTTGGTCTTGCAGAAATTGATCATCTCCTGGTAGATGCGGGCGAAGGTGCTCTCCGGCATGACCGCCTTGGTGTCCTTCGGCCGACCGTCGGCACCCCACATCTTGCCGCCGATGCGGATCATGGCCGGCATCGAGGCGTCCACGATCACGTCGCTGGGCGAGTGGAAGTTGGTGATGCCCTTGGCCGAATCGACCATGGCCAGTTCCGGCCTGTGCTCGTGACAGGAGTGCAGATCGCGGACGATTTCCTCGCGCTGGGCATCAGGGAGCTTGGCGATCTTGGCGTACAGATCTGCCATGCCGTTATTGACGTTGACGCCGAGTTCCGCAAACAGCTTGTCATGCTTGGCGAAAGCGTCCTTGTAGAAAACCTTGACGCAATGGCCAAAGACGATGGGGTGCGAGACCTTCATCATCGTTGCCTTGACGTGCAGCGAGAACATCACGCCGGACTTGCGCGCATCTTCCAGCTGTTCTTCGTAGAAGTCGCACAGGGCCTTCTTGCTCATGAACATGCTGTCGATGATCTCGCTCTGGAGCAGAGAAACCTTCGGTCGCAGCACAATGGTCTTGCCGCTTTTGGTAACCAGCTCCAGCCTGACATCGCGGGCCCGGTCCAACGTCATGGATTTTTCGTTGTGGTAGAAATCGCCGCTGTGCATGTGCGAGACGTGAGTCCGCGAAGCCTGGCTCCACTCGCCCATCGAATGCGGGTTCTT
>JAPLRA010000284.1 GCA_026399445.1 Sulfuritalea sp. | reverse complement strand
GGGCGCGGTGGTCATCACTTCCTCGATCGGTGCCGTGGTGGGGTAGTTCGGAATCACCACGCGCCGCAGCGCATCGGTTTGGGTGAAGATGCCGATGGGCTGGTCCTCGGCGTTGGCCACCACCACCGAGCCGACCTTGGACTGCACCATTATCTCCATCGTGCGTTGAATCGAGGTCTCCTGCGTCACGCGTATGACCGTCGGTCGCAGAAAGCCCATCAACTGGCTGTTGAGTGACTGCTGTTCGGCGGCACGCTGACCGAACTGGTCGCCGATCTGGCGCCGCGCCTCATCAAGCAGGCCGGCCACATGGTCGAGCACGAAGCGGTTGAACTCGCAACTGCCGAGCAGCAACTTGAAAAAGTCGGCGCTGGCGAGACGCCAGAGCGTTACATCCTCCACCGCGCTATAGATGTTGATCGCAGGCCGCTTCGCCGCCACAGCGGCCAGCGGGAAGCTCTGCCCCGGCTCCAGTTCGTACAGGGCCTGGTCGGTGAGGGTGACGTCGCCGGCCAGCCGCGCCTGCACCTTGCCGGACTGAATGATGAAGAGGTCCGGCGGCACATCACTCGGCGTCGCGATGACTTCGCCCTTGGCCACCGCGAGGGAAGTCAGGCTGGCCACCAGACCATCGAGGGCAAACGCTCCCATGTCCTTGTAGGGGGAGTATGTGCGCAGAAAAGCGAGAAGTTCCTCGCGGGATTCAGAAGCCATCGGATTTTGCCTTTGTCATCAAGTTTCAATATGAAAACGGATTTTCAGGCCTTGCTGCAGCGTACGCGCCTGGCGCAGGGCGGCGAGCAACACGTGCCGGTCGAATTCGCTCAGGCGACCCGGATCCAACTGATTGTCCGGTGCCAGACCAGCCCCAACGCTACGGGCCTGAGCGGCGAGGCGGATGCCCTGCAGGGCATGAAAGGCGTGAACCGCGGCCTCGGCGTCGGAGGGCGTCATGCCGCCCTCTGCGGCGACCCGACGCAACCGCGGCGCAGTGCCGGCCTCGGCGATGCCGGCACCCAGCGCCAGAATGCGGGCGACATCGACAAAAATGCGCGAGCCGAACTTCTTCAAATCAATCGTTCCGCCGGACTCGGCCTCGACGGCGAAATCGCGCAGACGCCCCAGCGGCGGCGGTGCCGCCAGCGCGTTGACCGTCATCATGCGCAGAAAAATATCGTTGCCGCGCGTAAGAGCAGACAGGCTGCGACGCAACTCCACCGCCAGTCCGGCGTCGCCCGCCAGTGCGCGGAAATCGAAGAAGATCGCGGCGTTAAGCACGGCCTCCGGCTCAGGCGTGCGCACCCAGGTAGAAAAGCTCTCCACCCATTCCGACAGCGAGAGACACCAGCGCGGATTACCGGCCATCACCTCGCCGTCGCACAAGGGAAAGCCGCATTCGGCCAAGCCCTGGTTGACCGCGCAGGCAAAGGGAAGAAACAACCCGCGCAACTGGCGTGCCTCGCCGTCGTCACTGGCCGAAAACACCAGGCCGTTGTCCTGGTCCGTGGTCAGCGTCTGCTCCAAACGCCCTTCCGACCCAAGTCCAAGCCAGCACCAGCGAGCCGGAGGCAGCCGGAAGCGAGGCTCCAGCAAGGCCAGGAGACGTTCTCCGATGGCGTCGTTGAGACGGGACAAGACCCGGGTCACGAGCGCCGGCCCGGCTTCTTCGTGGTGCAGGGCCATGGCCAACCCGCGCACTTCAGCGGCACACGCCACCAGCGTAGCGAGATCGGGCGCGCAGGCAATGCGCGCAGCAGATCGGGCAATGGCCCCGGCCTGCGGGAGAATTTCGCTGTTCGTCACGGCGTCAGTACTTGATGCGGGCAAAGTAAGTCTGCTGCGCAGCATCCAGCGCCTGCCTCAGGGTGACGATGCCCATGTCTGCGAGCAAGGGAATCATCTTCAGGAATACTTCGCCGGTGACGTAGGCATCACCCAGCGCAGTGTGCCGACCGATGACATTGATGCCCAGACGCTCGGCGATGATCTCCAGGCGGTGGGTTTCCTGATTGGGATGGATCACCGCGGACAGCATCAGCGTATCGAGGACGGGCTGCGTAAAGCGCACGCCCAGGCTGTCTTCCTTCAATTGGAAAAAGCGCATGTCAAAGGCGGCGTTATGTGCGACCAGAACGGTTTCACTGCAGAACTCATGGAACGCCGGCAGCACCACATCCAGCGTCGGCTGGCCAATGACCATAGCCTCGGTGATGCCGTGGATCGGGATACCCGCGGGCTTCAGCGGGATTCGCGGATCGACCAGTTGATCGAAGATCTCCTGCCGCAGCAGACGCTGATTCACAATTCGTACGGCACCCATCTGGATGATTTCATCGCCGTTGGAAGGCTCGAGGCCGGTGGTTTCGGTATCGAATACCGAGTAGGCGAGATCGGTCAACCGGCGATCCAGATCGATGCCCGACCCTTCCGCATCGCGCGAGGCGAACAGGTCGAAGTCGTAGTACTCCGGGCGGCTTTCGCTGTGCAGATGCTGGGTCTGGTCGATGGCCTGCATCTCGGGCACGACTGCGGCCGGCACCACGATGCGGAAGAAGGCGTTGTGCGCTGCCTTGTCGCGCTGGTACCAGATTTCGCCGCCATGCCGGTCGATCACATCGCGCAGCGTCAGCGGACTGGTCTCGAGGCCCACATTCATCGGCTCCAGTTCCCAGGTGTAGAGCGTCTCCGAGGAAACCGGCGTACCCGACCAGATCATGACATTTATATTAAAACTAAATCATATCGTTTTTTTATGTCAATATTCGCGTTAGCAACAGCACCTGGAACATCCGG
>JAPLRA010000061.1 GCA_026399445.1 Sulfuritalea sp. | reverse complement strand
CTTCGCCGCCGCCGCACCGCTGATGAAGTTCCTCTGCGAGGCGCAGGGCGTTCAGTACTAGCCGCAGCGCGGCATGCTCGACATCCTCTACCGCGACGACTTCCTCGTCGCGATCAACAAGCCCGCTGGCCTGCTGGTCCATCGCAGTGACATCGACCGCCACGAAACGCGCTTCGCCGTGCAGTTGCTGCGCGACCAGATCGGGCAGCGTGTGCACCCGCTGCACCGGCTCGACAAGGGCACGTCCGGCGTGCTGCTGTTCGCGCTCGATGCCGACAGCGCACGCGCAGTCAGCGGCCAGTTCGAGCGCAACGAGATCGGCAAGCGCTATCTCGCCATCGTGCGCGGCTGGCCGCCCGAAGCCGGCGTCATCGACCACGCGCTGTCGCGCCAGTTCGACGACTACGGCCGCAAGTTCAGCGCCGGCAGCGCAGCCGAACCTCTGCCGGCCGTCACCGAATACCGCCGCCTGGCAACCCTCGAACTGCCGGAAACCGTCGACCGCTACCCGACCTCGCGCTACGCGCTGGTGGAACTGTCGCCAAAGACCGGCCGCCAGCACCAGTTGCGCCGCCACATGAAACACATCGCCCACCCCATCATCGGCGATGCCACCTGGGGCAAGGGAATCCACAATCGCTTCTTCCAGCGGCACTTCGGCTGCGGGCGCTTGCTGCTGGCATGCACCGGGATCGAACTGCAGCATCCGCGGGATGGGCGGATACTATCCATCACAGCCCGGCCGGGAGACGATTTTGCGAGAGTCACCGGCGCTCCGGGTTGGCGCGAAATTCGCGGCCCCGGAGAATTGCAGGAGTGATAGCCTGAGTACTGGCAGGAAGATGTTTCCTGCACTGTTCGGTACATCTTGCCGCGGCAGCCAACGCGGTAGCTAGAATGCCCACTTGAGCAGCAATAGGAATGCAGTCGGATGCAGTCGATGACAACACAGATGCCACATGCCCGCGCGTCATGCTGCGCGCT
The DNA here is from genome assembly GCA_026399445.1 of Sulfuritalea sp. Taxonomy (GTDB): domain Bacteria; phylum Pseudomonadota; class Gammaproteobacteria; order Burkholderiales; family Rhodocyclaceae; genus Sulfuritalea. The sequence continues at coordinate 3,229 of JAPLRA010000061.1, read as the reverse complement.
GTTGGTTCTTTTCCTGATGTCGCATGCCGGCCTCACCGCTGCCGTCGAGCCGCCATCCGAGCCGACCCTGCGCATCGACCCGGGCGGACACACCGCCCAGATTGCACGCATCGCAGCCGACCAATCGGGGCGCTGGCTCGCCACTGCGTCCAACGACAAGACGGTGCGCATCTGGAACCTGGCCGATGGCCGGCTGCTGAACACGCTGCGCCCGCCCATCGGCCCCCAGAATCAGGGGCACATGCGTGCCGTGGCCATGTCTCCGGACGGTACCGTCGTGGCGGCGGCCGGAGCGACACAGTTCAGTGAGGACTCGGCCACCGTCGGGCCGGATGGTTGCTCGATCTACCTGTTCGAGCGCGCCACCGGCCGCCTGCTGCGCCGCCTGTCCGGCTTGCCCAGTTTCATCATGCATCTCGCCTATTCACCCGATGGCCGCTGGCTGGCGGCTGCGATGAGCGAAAAAGGCGTGCGGGTATATTCCGCCGCCAGCGGGCAACTGCTGGCCGCCGATGACGACTACGACAACCCCAGCTACAGCGTCGAGTTCAGCGGCGACGGCCGACTGCTGACGACTTCCGTGGATGGCCAGTTGCGCCTGTATCGTTTCGACGGCAAGAGTCTGCGCCTGCTTGCCAAGCGCGCCGCCCCCGGCGGCAAGCAGCCGTTTGCCGCGCGCTTCTCTCCCGACGGACAACGCATCGCGGTGGGATTCGTCGACACTCCGGCCGTCAACGTGCTCGACAGCCATAGCCTGAACCTGCTGTTCGCGCCGAATTCGGCCGGGGTAGGTGCGGGTTTGAGCAGTGTCGCCTGGTCGCGCGACGGGGCGGTCCTGTTCGCCGCGGGCCAGGCCGAAGCGGACAACCAGATTTTCATACGCCGCTGGACCGATGGCGGGCGTGGCGCGGCCCGCGACTCGAAAGTGACGCCAAGCACGATTCTGGAATTGGTGTCCCTGCCCGGCGGCCGACTGGCGTTTGGCAGCGGCGCGCCGGCATGGGGTGTTGTCGACGCAGCAGGACAGCGCCCCCTGTTCCATGGCCCGCTGGTGGCGGACCTGCGCGACAGCATCGAAAATTTCAAGCTGTCGCATAGCGGCGCGCAGGTGCGCTTCAGCTATGAGTTATCCAGCAAGGCGCCGGCCGTCTTCGACAGTTTGCACCGCAGCTTTCTGCCAGCGGAGACCCCTGGCCTGGTCGCGCCGCTGCATGCGGCCAGCGGTTTGGTGGTGACGGACTGGCGAAATGACTTCGTACCCCGTTTCAACGGCATGCCGCTCACCCTGCTGCCTGCGGAAATGTCGCGCACTCTGGCGCTATGGCCCAAAGACGATGGCTTCGCGCTGGGAACGGAATGGTACTTGCGCGCCTACACGCGCGAAGGCGTTCAACGATGGCAGCAGCCTGCACCCGACGTGGTGTGGGGGGTAAATGTCTCGGGCGACGGCCGCTGGGTGGTGGCGGCCTACGGCGACGGCACCCTGCGTTGGCACCGTGCCGCCGACGGCGCCGAGCAGTTGGCGTTCTACCCGCATCCCGACCGGAAGCGCTGGGTGCTGTGGACACCGTCCGGCTACTACGATGCTTCGCCGGGAGCGGAGGACCTGATCGGCTGGCACTTGAATCGCGGCAAGGACAACGCTGCCGATTTCTTTCCCGCTTCGCGTTTCCGCAGCCAGTTCAACCGCCCGGACATCATCACCAGGGTGCTTGAAAGCGGCACCGAGGCCGAGGCCATCAGACTGGCCAATGCCGAGGCGGGGCGCAAGACGCAGGGGCTGTCCGTCGTCCAGGTCCTGCCACCCGTGGTCGAGATTCTTTCGCCGAGGGAAGGCGCAGGCGTTTCCGCTGCCAGCGTCACGCTCAAGTACCGCACCCGCGCGCCCAAGGATGCGCCGGTGATCGCACTGCGTGTGCGCGTCAATGGCCAGGCCGTGAATATGCCCGAGGTGCGCAATCTGCTTGTGTCGGCAAGCGACGGCACGCGCGCGATCACCCTGCCGATTCCACCGCAGGACAGCGAGATTCAGTTGTTCGCCGAAAACCGCAACGGCGTTTCCACCCCGGCAGTGTTGCGTGTCCACTGGGCTGGAGCGAAGCCCCCGCCGCAAAAGGAATTGCAGTTCAAGCCCAAGCTCTACGTGCTGGCGGTTGGCGTATCGAAATACGCCAATCCCGACTTCAACCTCGGCCTCGCCGCCAAGGACGCGCGCGATTTCGCGGCCGCCTTCCGGAAGCAGAAAGGCCTGCTCTACGAGGACGTCCAGATACGCCTGCTGACCGATGACAATGCCACCAGGGACGACATCGCGGACGGCCTGGAATGGCTGAAGCGCGAAGTCACCGCGCGTGACGTGGGGGTGATGTTCCTCGCCGGCCACGGCGTCAACGACAACACCGGAAAATACTTCTTCATGCCGCACAACGCCGACCCCAACAAACTGTTGCGAACCGGCGTCGCGCAAGGCGACATCAAGGACACCCTCAATTCACTGGCCGGCAAGGCGGTGTTTTTCATCGATACCTGCCATTCCGGCAACGCACTGGGTACCGCCAGGACCCGGAGCATCGGCAACGACATCAATGCCTTCGTCAATGAACTGACGAGCGCCGAGAACGGCGTAGTGGTGTTCACGGCGTCGACCGGCCGTCAGCTCTCGCAGGAAAACTCAGCGTGGGGCAACGGCGCCTTCACCAAGGCAGTGGTGGAGGGCTTGAGCGGCAAGGCCGATTACCAGAAGACCGGCAAGATCACCCACAAGGGCTTGGACTACTACGTCGCGGACCGGGTCAAGCAACTGACCAACGGCCAGCAGTCGCCGGTGAGCATCGCGCCCCAGGGGGTGGCGGACTTCCCGATTGCGGTGGTGAAATAGCGTCAGAGAGGACGGCCAACAGCATCGGGACGGATGACTCTTCAAGACTTGCTTGCCGACTACTGACAAATGAATAGCCCGCGTCCGGCTAACTCAGTTTCCTGCCGTTAGAAATTGCCTCGACTTAGCGCACGCAACAAGACCGCAAACAACTCGTCGGGGCTAAATGGCTTGATTAGGAAGTCGTTCATCCCCGCCTCCAAGCACTTCGCCTTGTCCTCGGCAAAGGCGTTGGCGGTCATGGCGATGATCGGCGTGTCCCGATGCCCCGGAAGATGACGTATCTCCCGCGTCGCATCCAACCCGTTCAACTTCGGCATCTGCATGTCCATGAAGATAGCCGCGTAGTTG
>JAPLRA010000217.1 GCA_026399445.1 Sulfuritalea sp. | reverse complement strand
ATGCGCCCGGCAGCTTCACGCTGGCCGCGAGCGCAACGGATAGTGACGGCACGATTGCCAAGGTCGAGTTCTATCAGGGCACGATCTTGGTCGGCACCGCGACGGCCGCCCCCTACACGGTGACGTGGAGCAACGTTCCCGCCGGCAGCTACAGCCTCACCGCCAAGGCCACGGACAACCTCGGCGGCACTGCCACAACGTCACCCGTGGCCGTGATCGTCAATGGCCTGGCCACCGTCAGCCTCACCAGCCCGGCAGCGAATGCCGTGATCGCCGCACCGGCGACGATCACCGTGACGGCCAACGCCACGGATACCGACGGCAGCATTGCCAAGGTCGACTTCTACCAGGGAAGCACGCTGATAGGTACGGCCACGGCCGCGCCCTACACGTTCACGTGGAGCAATGTTCCGGCGGGCAGTTACAGCCTTACCGCCACCGCGACGGACAATCTGGGCGGACAGATGACCTCTACACCGGTAGCGATCACGGTGGATGCACCCCCAACGGTGACGCTGACCAGTCCCATCGATGGGACCGTCGGAATCGCCCCGGCGAGCTTTACTCTGACCGCGAACGCCGCCGACACGGACGGCACGATTGCGAAGGTCGAGTTCTTCAATGGAACTGCTTTGCTCGGCACCGCCACCAGCGCGCCTTATACGCTGAACTGGGACGCCGTCAGTCCAGGCAACTACAGCCTCACCGCGAAAGCCACGGACAACCTGGGCGTGCAGACGACCTCGGCCGCGATCAATGTCAGTGTGATCGCCAACAGCCCACCGACCATCAGCCTGACGAGTCCAACGCCGAACAAGAGCGTCAGGGCGCCGGCGACGATTGCGCTCGCGGCCACGGCCAGCGACCCGGACAACAATCTGGCGAAGGTGGAGTTCTTCCAGAACGGAACCTTGATCGCGACGGTACTCAGCCCGCCTTACGTGGCCACTTGGAGCAACGTGCCACAGGGCAGCTACCAGATCACGGCCGTGGCGACCGATGCCGTGGGGGCGCAGACGACTAGCGCACCGACGCCAGTCACGGTCACTCCCGCGCAGGCGAGTTTGTATTTTATTCAGGCCGACCATCTGGGCACGCCGCGGCTAGTGACCGATGAAGCTAACACCATCGTCTGGCGCAACCTGCCGACGACGGAACCCTTCGGCAATACGCCGCCGGAGGAGGATCCCAATGCGACGGGCACGCGCTTCGAGATGCCGCTGGCGTTTCCGGGGCAGTACCGGGACAAGGAATCGAACCTCAGCTACAACTTCTTCAGGGATTATGATCCGCAAGGTGGACGGTACTGGCAGAGCGACCCCATCGGGCTCCAAGGCGGCATCAATACCTACAGCTATGTCAATGGAAACCCGCTGAGCTACGCTGATCCATCGGGCTTACACCCTCTTATTGGGTTAATGCTGCGCTTACTCAGTATGGGGCTGACAGCCGTTGGTGCCGCCGAAATGCCGGAGGCTGGTTTGGGTGGCGGCCCTTCTATGGCAGCGAAGGCCGTAAGGAAAGCAGCAGCGCAGTGTACGGGCAGGGGCGCAAGTGCTGCTACTGATGAAGCGTTTCACTACACCTTCGGAAGAGCTGTAACTTCGATAGAGAGTCAGGGTCTGCGTGCCGGTTCATATGCAACGCCGAACGGAGCTTTAAGCCCGTTGCAGGCACAGATCGATCTCGCACTTGCTCCGAATCGAGGACTGCCGGAATCGCTTCTTCGAGTCGATCTCGCAGGAATGCGCCAAGCTGGGTATCAGATTCCGGAGGTGACTCAGGTTGGGAGAAGTTTCAGGATGCCAGGTGGCGGCTTCGAAATGCAGTTTCCGTACCCCATTCCGCCGGAGTTCATTAAAGTGATACGTCCATGAACCTAGATGAGTTTCGCCATCAGATGGAGTCGTATCGGAGAGGCGCCGACGAGGAGGCGAACGCACTCAAAGACTCATATCTCGCCTTGGATCGACTGCAAAGTTTGTATCGGAGGTTTGACGCTGAAGAGCGGGTCATGGCCGATCAGGTGCTTGCGGATTGGGCGCTATCGGAAGATGAAAACGTGCGCTTCGATGCGCTGGCATTGATCGATGACTTCAAGATCAAGACGGCAGCACCGGCGCTTCAGAACTTGTTGACTCGCCTTGCATCGCTTGGGACCCCGGGTGCGCCTTTTGAACTCCAGAAGGTGAATCGTATTCTTGGTGATCTGAGTGAAAAGGATCCAGGCTCGAATTGAATTCGCATAGTCGCAAAAAGTCGGCGCTGACGAGACGGCGATAATCTGTAGGGTGAAATAATGAACTCCCCCACCCGCTGCGGCGGGTAGCTGCTGAAATGCGAAGGGCCGCTGTTGCGGCCCTTCATGTCTCGATCGGCTGGGCTGCGCGAGCACCACTTCCCGCGGTTCCAGCGCCATGCGCTGGCGAGCCATGGGCAGTTGGCTGCTGCAATCCATGTGCGGCGAAGATATCTCTTTTCGTCCTGGCTAAGCTTCTATTGTCTTGCAGGTCTGAGCAAAGACCGCCAAGTCATCACTGGCGAATATACTCAAAATTCCAAAATAGCAGATAGCGCCGACACGCCATGTATGCCATCCGCCGTCATCGAGCCGCCATCAAAGCCTGGTGTTGGCGAGTGCGTTTCAGCCGATGCGGAAAACTCTACTCCAAGGCCTTCTACGACTTGGCCTGCGGTGGCGCCAGGGCAGCCAAGGCACAGGCCATCGCTTGGCGCGACGAACAGTTGGCGGCGATCAAGGCACTCACGTTGCTCGAGTTCCACCAGCAGAAACGCTCCAACAATATTAGCGGAGTGCCGGGGGTGCATTTTCACAAGACCTCCGCCCAGTCTCTTGGCTTTTGGCAGGCCAAGATCAAGTGCAACGATGGCAAGCGTCTGGCAAAGTCCTTTTCGGTGCGTAAGTTCGGTGAACGGGAAGCCTTCCACCTCGCCGTTGCTGCCCGATCCGAACTGCTGGCCAAGGTCGAGGACCGGCCGTACCTCTATCACGCCGTGGCGAAGCGACTTTCCAGGTAGCAATGAATGAATGCGCAAAATCCAACGAGCCCAGTCAGACAAAGCGAGACACTGTTTCTTGGGCCTTGAATCGGTCCATGTCCTATCCATTCAGATGTAGTAGTAACAAAAAAGAATAGGACGGTGCTGCACTGCCGATAGGTCCGCCAGCTTAAATGGCCAATGCCAGTTCTATACAAAAAAAATAATATTCCGATCCCGCATCGCAGCAGCGCTTTGTCGTCGCCCTGAAATACCAATTCACGAATCCATGATGCATTGCAATATGCATATCGCTTTGGCCATATGGTGATTCTTGATTGAGGAAAATCAGATGTTGCGCTGGAATTGTTCTTGGGCATACATTGCGTCTACATCAACATCTTCTCGATTGTCCTAGGCAACGACCGTCTGGTTTCTTGACTTGGCTTCGGGCACTGCCATCGAGATCAAATTGGTCTAGTCGGCGCCGTGATGTCAGTTTTGCATCTATACCCACAATCAGCGAGAAGCTAAATCGGAAAACCGAACAGTAGTGGAGGTCTCATGAAAAATTGGAAATGGATAGTCCTTGCTTGCCTTGGCGTTTCGCTGGGCGCGTGCGTTCATCTGCAGGAAGTACGAGACTTCGCCAGCGAGTCAGCCAAACTCTCCGGTTACACGGGGGTGATCGACCACACGCTGGGAGGTTATGCGCGATCAGAGCCCTACCTCATTGACGATGTGCGAGCAACCGAAAAGAAAGCGGACCAAGCCCGCCAAGCCTCTCGAGAGAGTCTTCTCTCATTGCACAACGTCGCCGCAGTGTACATGACTACCTTGGCCAAGCTTGCGGGGGAAGACGCCTTCAGCGTTGATACCGGAATCGACAAGGTCGCCAAATCAATCAAGGCGGCGCCTGAATTCAAGATAGAACAACCGACCGTCGACGCCTACGCGAAATTGGTTCAAATCGTCGCGAAATGGGTATCGGAAGCAGCACAGGAAAAAGCCGTCAAGGCAATGGTCCAAGACGGCAAGGACAATTTTGACAAGGTGCTCACAGGCATGGCGGATATCGTGCGTATTCTGGGAAAGATACATGAAAACGAGCAAAGGTCTGTTCTCGATGGCCTTGACAGCATGATCAGTACCACGCCGGCAACTCCTGGCAATTATTTAACCTTGGCACTGGCCCGTGACCAGCTGAACCAAAAGCGGATTGAATACAACAAGGCCAACGCGCTATATGTGGAGGCAGCCAAGGGGATCAAGGCTATCCAGGAGGGCCATCGCACGCTTGCAGAGAACCTTGATCGATTGGACGCAAAAGATGTCACCGATCGACTCAAGAAGTTGCGTGATGACATCAAGAACGTTCGGGCCGCTCTCGCATCTGCCGGAGCCTAGCAAGCCTGCTTACAAAATGATTGGAGACAACGATGGCCAATGCACTTACCCAACCCGTGGACCTTGAGCAAATCGGCCTTGAGGTGCGCAGCGGTGAAGTGGTGGGCATTGCTGGCGTTTCGGGCAATGGCCAGCGCGAGTTGATGTGGGCGCTGTCGGGGGAGGACGCACGCAAGCCCGACGCGCCAGCCAGTCT
>JAPLRA010000359.1 GCA_026399445.1 Sulfuritalea sp. | reverse complement strand
GCTTCATCTCCGCCGTGGCCTTCGCCACGATTCTGGCGGTGGTGGCGGGTCTGACGCTGTCCGGTGCATCGGCGGTGTCGCATGACCTGTACGCTTCGGTGTGGCGTCATGGCAATGTTGATTCGGCGACTGAACTGCGCGTATCGCGGATCACAACCGTCTGCCTCGGCATCTTCGCCGTCGCACTGGGTGTGGTGTTCGAGAAGCAGAACGTCGCCTTCATGGTGATGCTGGCTTTCGCCGTGGCCTGCTCGGCCAACTTCCCGGTGCTGTTCATGTCCGTGTTGTGGAAGGATTGCACCACCAAGGGTGCGGTCGCGGGCGGTACGGTCGGCCTGATCTCCTCCGTGGCGCTGACCATCATGTCCCCGGCAGTGTGGGAAGCCTCGCTCGGCAACCCCAAGGGTTCCGCGATGTTCCCCTACGCGTCGTCGGCGATCTTCTCGATGACGGCGGCCTTCGTGGTGATCTATCTGGTCTCCAAGATGGACAACAGCGCCCAGGCCAAGAAGGAACGTGCCTTGTTCCCGGCGCAGCTGATCCGCTCGGAAACGGGTGTCGGCAGCTCCAGCGCCTCCGGTCACTGACGCACTACAGCAGCAAACAAAAGGCCAGCCTTCGGGCTGGCCTTTTTTTATGTCCCGGTCCCTTTAGGGCCGGGACGGTATCCCCTTGTGGGATATGTCCGGCCAGAATGACTGGACGGTATCCAGAGGAATGCGCCGGCCCGCGATTCAGGAACGCAAGGGCCTCGTAAGCTTGGGCGCAGAGAATTCGCGCTCAGGCAAACGGCAGGACCGTTCTCAAAAATCACTCTCGGAGAGACTCATGAATTGGAATCGCGTATCGCACTGTTTCGCAGCCCTGATCGCCACGCTGGTCCTGGCCGGCTGCAACTCGGACTATCCGAGGGGCCAGTTTTCCGGTTATGTCATTGGCAAGACAGAAGAACAGATCGTTGCCCAGGTGGGCAAGCCGGTTGAAGTCGACAACTCCAACCCGAACAGCCCGATCTGGGTGTACAAGAAGAAGACCTTCAATGTCGACGACCGGAACACGGTCGACGACAGGACGCTTGTTTACCTGAAGAAGGCCCCGGACGGCAAGTTGATTGGCGACGACACCATGTTCATGTAACGGTACGAGCTATTCAACAAAACACCCGCTGCGGCGGGTGTTTTTTTATCGCCGGTGCGCGAAGCGCAGTCCCCGGCGGGCAAAGCCCCCGGTCCCTTTAGGGCGGGGACGATATCCTTTGGAGGGATGCGGTCAAAAACACTGCAGCAGGTTGGTGTCGCAATAGAGCCGCTTCAACCAGGCCAGCGCAATCCAGAGCCAGAACAGCACGGCAAAGGCTATGAAGGGAATATGCTTGTCGATGATCTGCTTCGGCGTCACGAAGCGCATGGCTTTCACCACCGGGCCTGTGATGATCAGGAACAGCCGGTACATTGGGTTGTTGTCGCGGCCGCGGCCTGCCAGCAGGGCCAGCAAGCCCTGCCCGAGCAGAAACAGCATCGCAACTTCGACCAGCGCGCGCAGCACGCCGAGAATGAGTAGTTCAGGGTGGCTCATGGTATGTTTCGGTCTCCAATATTTGCTTGGTCAATCTCATGAATTACGATCACTGGCGGCATTATGCCCGCGGCTGGGTGTTTCACTTCTTCGGCCGCGAGGATAGTGCCTTCGAGGCTTACCTTACGGCATTTCAAATCAATCCGAAGGACGTGCAATCGGCGCGCCATCTGGCCGCAATTGCCGCGAAGCGGAAGAACTACGATGTCGCCATCAAATGGTTCGAGGCGGCGCTGGCGCTGACCCCGGACGATGGCGCCAACTGGTTCAACCTCGGCTACACCTGCGAACACGCGGGCAAACCGAAAGAGGCGGTAGCCGCCTTCATCGAGGCGGTGCGCCTGGTGCCGACACAGGACATGGCGTGGTACGGCATGGGGCTGGCTTACGCGCGCCTGGGTCAGCATGATGAGGCGGTAAAAGCCCTGGAAAAAGTCGTTGAGTTGCAGCCGATGAGCGGCGAGGGCTTCTACCAGTTGGGCATGGCCTACCATCACGCCAATCGCCCGGACGACGTGACAAAAATCCTCAAGCGCCTAGTCGGGTTCGAGCCCAAGCGGGCGAAAAAGCTGGCGCATGATACCGAGCGCGCCGATCTGATGAAACTCATTCCCGAACTTCCTTTCTGATTATCGCTTTACGCGGGCCGACCTGGTCCCGCAGGCGGTACCGTCTCCGCTTCCAGCGGCGACATATCGCGGGGATACCGTCCCCTCGCCTTCGCTCGGAGACATAAAAGTCGGCGTTGGTGGCACGGCGAATTGCTTGTCGGGGGCGCCCCCTGACACTGCTCTGCCCAGAGGGACGACGCTTTGCGTGCCTGGGATTCCCCTTCGGGGGCAGGCAAAAAAAACCGGCCCGAGGTTTCCCAGGGGCCGGTTCAACGAGGGGGGAATGTGTCTCCCCGCCCTCCTCCTCCTCCATAAACTTCTTAGTGGCCGGCGCTACCTGCTGACATCTCGCCGTCAAGACTCGGGTAACGGACGTGGTCGACCAGTTCCTGAATCTCCTTGCTCGGCGCCGGGGAAATCAGGCTGCCGATGATGATGCCGATGAAGCCGGCCGGAATGCCGAAGGTGCCGGCGGCGATCGGGGCGATGTCCCACCACTGGTTGGCTACGCAGTTGGCGCCGCAGCCGAAGAACGGATAGGTGATGTACATGTAGTAGGCGCAGATACCCAAACCCGCACTCATGCCCAGCACCGCACCCAGCCAGT
>JAPLRA010000005.1:511-2855 GCA_026399445.1 Sulfuritalea sp. | reverse complement strand
ACACGAAGCCCTGCCGGCAAAATGTTGCGAGGGGGTGTCCACCAACCGCACCTGCGAGATCGGCCTCACCGCCGAAACCGGACGTCCCTATCGCTCCATCGCCTATCTGCTCGAGGAGTGCAGCCGCAGCGAAGAGATCGGCTGCTGAGGGCCGCCGCTGCCGGACGGCGCAATCAGCTTCCGGCGCTGCTACGCCGCAACACGGCCTTCTGTCGCGCCCGGCTGCCGCGCTTGTCCTTGCGCTGGTGCACGCCGCCCTTCTTCAACAGCGGATCAAGGGCCAGCGGATTGCGCGGACGGATCGTCCTTTGCCTGGCGCGCTTCATCGCGAATGGAACTTCACCACCGCACGCCCGTCGGCGATCTGCCGCGGCTCAGGCTTCCAGGCATGGCCATAGACGACTTCAAAGGTCGCCGGCAGACGCCCATCGCCATCCTGTTGCCAGGCGCCCAGCAAGCGGCGCCAATCACGCCAATCCTGGCGGCCCAGCAACGCATCACGCACGCCCAGGTGGCGCTGGTCGGCGAGGAAGGTACGCGGGGTCGGGTAGGTCAGGGTGATGAGTTCCATGTCCATCACCGGATCGCCGAAGCCGGCGGCTACCAGCATGTCGCCCAGATCGTGCATGTCGAGAAAGCGTTTCGCCGTATCGCCAGCGCCGACTTTCCCGGCGGCGATGCGCAACTCCTTCAGCGTGTCGGGGCCGAGCGTGGCAAAGCTGAGCAAGCCATTGACTTCGAGCACGCGATGCAACTCCCGCAAGGCCGGCAGCGGATCATCCAGCCAGTGCAGCATGAGATTGGACCAGACGAGGCCGAGGGAATTGTCGGCCAGCGGCAAGGCCCGCACGTCGGCGTTAATCAGGCGCGGACCGCGCCCGACCAGGCGCTGCAGGAGCGAAGTACGCTGGCGAACGGCGCGCAGCATGGGCACAGCGTAGTCGAGGGCAAGCGGCAGTGCCTTGGCGTAGCGCTGCTGCAAGTCGCGGATGCCGTCACCGGTGGCACAACCGATGTCGGCGACGCGCTGCGGGGATATCTTTACGAGGTCCAGCCGCGCCGCCATGCGAGCGCCCACTTCACGGGCCAGCGCTGCAGCTGAATCGTAAGTCCCGGCAGCACCAGCGAAGTCGCTGCGCACGACCTTGTCAGACCGCGTTGAGCCCCAGCCGCGCGAACAACGCTTCGTCGCGATCCGCTTCCGGATTGCCGGCGGTCAGCAGCTTGTCGCCGTAGAAGATCGAATTCGCACCGGCAAGGAAACATAGCGCCTGCAACTCGTCGCTCATTTCCTGCCGACCGGCGGAGAGCCTGACCATGGAGCCGGGCATGCTGATGCGCGCGACGGCGATGGTGCGGACGAATTCGAAGGGATCCAGCGGCGGCGCATTTTCCAGGGGCGTGCCGGGCATCGGCACCAGCTCGTTGATCGGGACCGATTCGGGCGGCGGGTTCATGTTGGCCAGCTCGACCAGCAAGGAGGCGCGCTGACGTCGTGTTTCGCCCATGCCGACAATGCCGCCGCAGCAGACCTTGATGCCCGCCTCGCGCACCTTGTCGATGGTATCGAAGCGCTCGCTCTGGGCGTGGGTCTTGATCACCTGACCGTAGAACTCCGGTGCGGTATCCAGATTGTGGTTGTAGTAGTCGAGCCCCGCCGCCTTCAGGCGTTCGGCCTGGCCGTCCTTGAGCATGCCCAGCGTAACGCAGGTCTCCAGCCCGAGCGACTTGACCGCCCCGATCATGTCGGCGACGCGGTCGAGATCCTTGTCCTTCGGTCCGCGCCATGCGGCGCCCATGCAAAAACGCGTGGCACCCTTGTCCTTGGCGACCTGCGCGGCGGCGACCACAGCATCGACTTCCAGCAGCGCTTCGCGCTGCACCTCGCCGTGATGCGCCGACTGCGAACAGTAGCCGCAATCCTCCGAGCAACCGCCGGTCTTGATCGACAGCAGGGTCGAGCGCTGCACGGCGTTGGCGTCGTGGTTCTGTCGATGCACTTGCTGCGCACGAAACAACAGGTCGTTGAAGGGCAGCTCGAACAGGCCGACGAGGGCCTCGGTAGTCCAGCGCGGGGCCGGAGCGAAAGCAGGTGTGGCGGTTTGGTGGGCGGCTGTGGCAGTCATCGCAGCGGACTCGCTAGAATGCGGGGAGGCGCGAATCTTGGTGGAAGGAGCCGGGCTTGTCAATTGCAGCGAGCGGAGTCACGAGTCTGGCAGCCCGGGTAACCGCTGCAGCAAGAAGCTGCGCGGGCGCCTTGTTGCCACAGGATTGCTTCCTCTGCGCAGCGCCCAGCGGCGAGGACCTGCTGTGCCCCGCCTGCTCGTCCGGGCTGCCTTATTTG
>JAPLRA010000005.1:0-455 GCA_026399445.1 Sulfuritalea sp. | reverse complement strand
TGCGACGCAGGCCGTCTTCCGCTACGAGTTCCCCGTGGACAGCCTGATCCAGGCGCTGAAGTACGCTCACCGCCTCGCCAGCGCCGACTTTCTTGGCAGGACGCTGGCGCAGCTCGGCGCTCCGCTCCGCTGCGACCTGATCCTGCCGGTTCCGCTCTCGCAAGCCAGGCTCGCAGAACGAGGATTCAACCAGGCAGTGGAAATCGCGCGGCCGCTGGTGACATTGCTTGGCGTCCCGCCGGAACTCAGCCGCGTTCACCGCAGCCGCGACACCGCGCCGCAAGCCAGCCTTCCCTGGAAGGAGCGGGCGAAGAACATCCGTCACGCCTTCGAATGTGAAATCGACCTGACCGGCAAGAACGTGCTGGTGGTCGATGATGTGATGACCACCGGCGCCACCCTCGACGAACTGGCGCGAACGCTCAAGGCGCATGGCGCGGCACGCGTCGAGAATC
>JAPLRA010000333.1 GCA_026399445.1 Sulfuritalea sp. | reverse complement strand
GGCGCCGAGCGCAATGTTGCCAAGTCGGCGGCGCGGCTTGCGGTGGCGGTGATCCTCAGCAAGGAAAGCCCCGGTCAGCCGGTCCGCGCCAACCTGAACGGTCCCCTGGTCATCAATCTCGACACCCGGCGCGGACTGCAGCACGTGTTCGTCTACCTCGAAAACATTGCCCCTGCCTCGACGGAGAAGCCATGAGCCGCAAGATCATTTCCACCTCCGCCGCCCCGGCTGCGATCGGCATTTACTCGCAGGCGGTGCAGGCCGGCAACACGATTTACCTCTCGGGCCAGATCGGCCTTGATCCGGCCAGCATGCAGATGGTCGATGGCATCGACGCGCAGATCGTGCGCGTCTTCGAGAACCTCAAGGCCGTCGCTACGGCCGCGGGCGTGACGCTGAACGATGCGGTGAAGTTCAACATCTATCTCACCGATCTGGCCAACTTCGCCAAGGTCAATGAAACCATGGCGAAGTACGTCAGCGAGCCCTACCCGGCGCGCGCTGCGGTGGGCGTCAAGGAATTGCCGCGCGGCGCCCTGGTCGAGGCGGATGCCGTGCTCGTCCTTGGCTGAAAAGAAAACCGGCAACACGCTCGCGGCCCGTTTGGCCCGGCTCGGTCTGCGCACCGATGCCGATTTCGTGCTGCATCTGCCGCTGCGCTACGAAGACGAGACCCGCATTACTGCGCTCGCCGACGCGCAACCCGGCGTCGCGGCGCAGTTCGACGTCGAGGTCCTCGACAGCGAAATCGCCTATCGGCCGCGTCGCCAGTTGCTGACGCGGGTACGGGATGACAGCGGCGCACTGCTGCTGCGCTTTCTGAACTTCTATCCGAGCCAGCAAAAGGCCCTGCAGGTCGGCGCCCGTCTGCGCATTTTTGGCGAGCTGCACGAGGGCTATCTCGGGCCCGAGATCATCCATCCGCGTTTTCACGTCGTCGGTGTGGAAGAGCCGCTGCCGGACCGCCTGACGCCGGTCTATCCGACCACGGCCGGCCTCGGTCAGGCCACCTTGCGGCGCCTCATCGCGCGCGCCTTGCAGCGCACCGACCTGAGCGACACGCTACCGCCGGAACTGCGGGAAACGCTGCAGCTGCCCGAGTTTTCCGCGGCCATCCATCGGTTGCATACGCCGCCGCCGGACATGGCGCAGGCCGTCCTCGAAGCCCGCGACCATCCGGCCTGGCGTCGCGTGCAGTTCGACGAACTGCTGGCGCAGCAACTCAGCCTGCGCCGCGCCTATACCGCGCGCCGTGCGCGCGGTGCGCCGCGCTTGAAGGCGTCGACAAAGCTCACCAAAGCTCTGCTGGCCTCCCTGCCGTTTCGCCTGACCAAAGCGCAGCAGCGTGCCTGGCAGGAGATTGCCGCTGACCTCGGCCAGCCGCATCCGATGCAGCGCCTTCTGCAGGGCGATGTCGGCAGCGGCAAGACCGTGGTCGCCGCACTGGCCATGCTGCAGGCGGTCGAAGCCGGCCATCAGGCGGCGCTGATGGCACCCACCGAAATCCTCGCCGAGCAGCATTACCGCAAGCTCGCGGCATGGCTGGAACCGCTCGGCCTGCCTGTTGCCTGGCTCACCGGCAGCCTGAAGAAGCGCGAGAAGGAAGCGGTAATCGCAAAAGTCGGCGCTGGCGAGACGGCGATTGTGATCGGCACCCATGCGCTGATCGAAGACAAGGTCGAGTTCGCTCGTCTCGGCCTGGCGATTGTCGACGAGCAGCACCGCTTCGGCGTGCGCCAGCGCCTGGCGCTGAAGGAGAAGGGCCTCTTCGCGCATCAGTTGGCGATGTCGGCTACGCCGATTCCGCGCACCCTGGCCATGAGCTATTACGCCGATCTGGATGTCTCGGTGCTCGACGAGTTGCCGCCCGGCCGCAGCCCGGTCACCACCAAGCTGGTAGCGGAAGCCCGTCGCGACCAGGTCGTGGCGCGCGTGCACGAGGCCTGTCGCGCCGGCGGCCAGGCCTACTGGGTCTGCCCGCTGATCGAAGAAAGCGAGACCTTGCAACTGAAGACCGCCGAAGAAACCTATGCGCGGCTCAGCGCCGACCTGCCCGACCTGCGCGTCGGCCTGGTGCATGGCCGGCTCAAGAGCGCCGAAAAAGCCGCCGTGATGGCGGCCTTCGTGAAGAACGAGATTCAGGTGCTGGTAGCCACGACCGTGATCGAAGTCGGCGTCGACGTGCCCAATGCGAGCCTGATGGTCATCGAACATGCCGAGCGCTGCATCCTGCTCTACGCCCAGCCGCTGGGCGAACTGGCGCGGGCGCGGCTGAAAATAGTTTTCGAAAGCAGCGACGGCTTCGAGATTGCCCGCGAGGACCTGCGTCTGCGCGGCCCCGGAGAATTCATCGGCGCGCGCCAAAGCGGCCTGCCATTGCTGCGCTACGCCGATCTGGAAGACGAAGCGCTGGTGGAGCAGGCGCGCGCCGTGGCCGAAGCCATGCTGCGCGACGATCCGCAGCGTGCCGAAGCGCATCTACAGCGCTGGCTGGGCGGCCGCGAGGAATTGCTCAAGGCGTAAAATTCGCGCATGACTTTCGCCGAACTCAAGCAACGCGCCGACCTTTACGAAAAACTGATGCGGCTGGACAAGCCAATCGGCACGCTGCTGTTGCTGTGGCCCACGCTATGGGCCTTGTGGATAGCGACCGGCGGGCGGCCGCACTGGCTGCTGGTCTGGATCTTCGCCTTGGGCACGTTGCTGATGCGTTCCGCCGGCTGCGTGATCAACGACTATGCCGACCGCGATTTCGATCCGCACGTCGAGCGCACGAAAGACCGGCCGCTGGCGGCGCGCACGGTGTCCACCCGCGAGGCGCTGACACTGGCCGCCGTGCTGGTGTTCTGTTCCTTCCTGCTGGTGTTGCCGATAATCCGCCAGGTGTGGTGGCTGGCGCTGATCGCCGTGTTCCTCGCTGCGAGCTATCCCTACACCAAGCGTTTCTTCGCCTTGCCGCAGGCCTACCTCGGCGTTGCTTTTGGTTTCGGCATCCCGATGGCGTTTGCCGCTGCGACCGGAGAAGTGGGCATGATCGGCTGGACGATGCTCGTCGCCAACATTTTCTGGGCGCTGGCCTACGACACCGAATACGCCATGGTCGACCGCGAGGACGATCTCAAGATCGGCATCCGCACCGCCGCCATTACCTTCGGCCGCTTCGACGTAGTCGCCGTGATGCTCTGCTACGCCACCACGCTCGGCATTCTGGCGGCGGTCGGCTGGCAGCTGCACTACGGCGCCCTGTATTTCGCCGGGCTCGCCGCCGCCGCCGCTTTGGCGGGATATCACTACACGCTGATTCGGCATCGGGGCCGCGAGGGCTGCTTCGCCGCCTTCCGCCACAACAACTGGTTCGGTGCGGCGATCTTCGCCGGCATCGTCGCCGAACTGAACCTCCTGCCCTGGTTAGGCCAGTAATTCGTCTGGCGGTTACACTTCCCCCATGAAATACACCGATCTGCGCGATTTCATTGCCCAACTCGAAGCGCTTGGCGAACTCAAGCGCATCGCGGTCGAGGTCGATCCGCATCTGGAGATGACCGAAATCGCCGACCGCGTGCTGCGTGCCGGCGGGCCGGCGCTGCTGTTCGAAAAGCCGAAGGGGCATTCGATGCCGGTGCTGGTCAACCTGTTCGGCACGCCGCGCCGCGTGGCGCTCGGCATCGCCGCGGGGGAGGGCGAGGACAGTGCCGACATCGACTGGAAAAGCCGCCTGCGCGAAGTCGGCACGCTGCTGGCCTACCTCAAGGAACCCGAGCCGCCGAAGGGATTGAAGGACGCCTGGGACAAACTGCCGGTGCTGAAGCAGGTGCTCAACATGGCGCCCAAGGTGTTGAACTCGGCGCCCTGCCAGGACATCGTCTGGGAAGGCAAGGACGTCGATCTGGCACGCCTGCCGGTGCAGACCTGTTGGCCCGGCGACGCCGCACCCCTGATCACCTGGGGCCTGGTCGTCACGCGCGGGCCTTTAAAGACCCGGCAGAACCTCGGCATCTACCGCCAGCAGGTCATTGCGCCCAACAAGCTGATCATGCGCTGGCTGGCGCATCGTGGCGGCGCGCTGGATTTTCGCGACCACTGCCTGGCTCACCCCGGTCAGCCCTTCCCGGTCGCCGTGGCGCTGGGCGCCGATCCCGCCACCATTCTCAGCGCGGTGACGCCGGTGCCGGACACTCTCTCCGAATACCAGTTCGCCGGCCTGCTGCGCGGCGCCAAGACCGAGGTGGTCAAGTGCATCGGTTCGGACTTGCAGGTGCCGGGTTCCGCCGAGATCGTGCTCGAAGGTTTCATCCATCCCGGGGAAACCGCGGCTGAAGGGCCCTTCGGCGACCATACCGGCTACTACAACGAGGTGGCCGAGTTCCCGGTGTTCACGGTCGAACGCATCACCATGCGCCGCGACCCGATCTACCACTCCACGTACACCGGCAAGCCGCCCGACGAGCCGGCGATGCTCGGCCTGGCGCTGAACGAAGTCTTCGTGCCGCTGCTGCAAAAGCAGTTTCCCGAGATCACCGATTTCTATCTGCCGCCCGAGGGCTGTTCCTACCGGCTGGCGGTGGTCAGCATCAGGAAGCAGTATCCCGGACACGCCAAGCGGGTGATGTTCGGCATCTGGAGTTTTCTGCGCCAGTTCATGTACACCAAGTTCATCATCGTCACCGACGACGATGTCGATGTGCGCTCCTGGCCCGACGT
>JAPLRA010000357.1 GCA_026399445.1 Sulfuritalea sp. | reverse complement strand
TCCCGTTCAGGGATGTCTATGTCCATGGCCTGATCCGCGACGCGGAAGGCCAGAAAATGTCGAAGTCCAAGGGCAACGTGCTCGACCCGATCGACCTGATCGACGGTATCACGATCGATGATCTGGTGAAGAAGCGCACCACCGGCCTGATGTACCCGAAGGATGCACCCAAGATCGAGAAGCGCACCCGCCGCGAATACCCGAACGGCATTCCCGGCTTCGGCACCGATGCGCTGCGCTTCACCTTCCTCTCGCTGGCCTCGCCGGGGCGCGACATCAAATTCGACATGCAGCGTTGCGAGGGCTATCGCAACTTCTGCAACAAACTGTGGAACGCCTCGCGCTTCGTGCTGATGAATTGCGAAGGGCAGGATTGCGGCCTGGCTGAGCACGGGTCGGACGCCTGCAATGGCAGCTACCTCGACTTCTCGCCAGCCGACCGCTGGATCGTCAGCCGCCTGCAGCGTGTCGAACACGAGGTGGAGCAGCACTATGCCGATTACCGTTTCGACCTGTTGGCCCGCGCCATCTACGAGTTCATCTGGGACGAATACTGCGACTGGTATCTGGAACTGGCCAAGGTTCAGGTGCAGCAGGGAAGCGAAGCGCAGCAGCGCGCCACGCGCCGCACCCTGGTACGGGTGCTGGAGACCGTGCTGCGTCTCGCCCATCCGCTGATACCCTTCATCACCGAGGAACTCTGGCAGACGGTGGCACCACTGGCCGGCCGCGCCGATGCCGCCGATGAGACCCGATCGCTGATGCTGCAGACCTACCCGAAAGCCGACCTGTCGCGCTGCGACCCCGCGGCCGAAGCCTGGGTGGCGCGACTGAAGGACATGATCAACGCCTGCCGCAGCCTGCGCGGTGAAATGAACATCTCGCCGGCACAGCGTGTGCCATTAGTCGGCGCTGGCGACACGGCGATTCTCAACGTCTATGCACCCTACCTCGCGGCGCTGGCCAAGCTTTCCGAAGTCACCACGGCGGACACCCTGCCCGATTCCGAAGCACCGGTGCAGATCGTCGGCGAATTCCGCCTGATGTTGAAGATCGAGATCGACGTGGCTGCCGAGAAGGAGCGCATCGCCAAGGAAATCGCCCGCATCGAAGGCGAAATCGTCAAGGCGGAGAAAAAGCTCAGTACCGAAAGCTTTGTCTCGCGGGCTCCAGAACAAGTCGTGGCCCAGGAGCGAGAGCGGCTGGAAGGTTTCTCCTCACTACTGGAAAAACTCAAGGCGCAAAGCGCGCGGCTGGGTTAAGCCCAAACAGAAAGCCCGGCTCGCGGCCGGGCTTTCCTGATACCGCAGACGGGTTGATCAGCGTGCGTCTTCCGTGCCGCCGACCGTCAGCGCCAGCGCCTCGCGAATCGCTTCGGGCGACTTCATGATGTTCATGAAGCTGTTGGCGCCCATCATCGACAAATCGGGGAAGCTGACGGCGATGCGGAAGCGGGCGTACTGGGCGAATACCTTGTTGTCCGAAACGAGGATGTCGTAGGGCAGGTGCGCTGCAGACTTCACATCCTTGAAGTCGATCTCGGTCATGATGTAGGCGTCGTCCATGATCTTGTTGTCGCCGGTGCCCTTCATCGCCACGCCGAACAGCACTTCCTTCTTGCCGGCGACATCGACGCGATAGACCTTGGTCACGCCGTTCTTGCCAGCTGCCAGGCCTGCCTCCACCGCCTTGACGGCTTCTTCATGACTGCCATAACTGACGAAGGTGTTGTCCTCGTTGAAGTACTCCATGCCGAAAGCGTAGTGGTACTTGCGCGCCTGCGCCGCGGTCATGCCGTTGGCGCCGAATTCCTCGACCTTGCCCAGCGCCGCCTGCAGCTTCGCCGCCGTGTCCTTGAGATCGCCGCTCATGCGGTAAACGCTGGCCCAATAGGGCGGGTTGGTGTAGGAAACCTGCACGTCGTTGCCGGCCTTGACCACCGCCACACGCATCGCCGCGCCATAGCCGCCGTGTTCCGACTTCGCGGCGGTGCTGCGCAGTTCATCGTTGGTCACACCGATGACGGTCGTGTTCGCGTACGGCGAATAGCTGCCGGCCACGGTAAAGCCCGCCTTGGTCAGCGCAGCCTTGGTAGCTTCGACTTTCTGCGTCACATCGCCCGCCCCTTTCGATGCCAGCACGAAGGGCTTCATCACGGCATCCTGTGCAAAGGCCACTGTGGCGCTCAACGTCAGGACCAGCAAACTCACGAATTTACAAATTTTGGACATATCTCTCCCCCTCGGGCCAATCTACGTTTTTTGAATTTGGAGAAAACAAGGGCTGAAAGCGTCGCCGCTTTCAGCCCTTTTCGTTGAACTACAGCATTCGGCTGGATCAGCCGATCAGAACTTCATGCCGTAAGCGATGCCGAGTGCGTTCTGATGCATCTTGAGGTCGACAGGGTGGCCATTCACCGCAACCGCTCCACCGCAACCGAATGCAAGTACGCACCCGCCATTACCGGTAAAAACACCCGTAACCTTCTTTTCGAAGGCATGCATGTAAGACAAGGTCAGTTCAGACTTGTCGGCCAGCGCCCAAGTTGCGCCCAGGGTCAGGTGATCTTCAACGGTGGCCGGCGCCAGAATATTGAAGAAAGTTTGGGTCGAGCTCAGCGGCGTCTTGGCGTGGTTGTAACCTGCGCGCAGCATCAGATTTGGAGCGTATTGATAGCTCATGCCCAACTTGTACACTGTTTGATTGCCCCAGCCAAAACCAGACCCATTCTCGGAGCCCAAGAGGGTGCCAGCCACGCCCGGGAACTTATCGCCGTTGTCAGCGATAGACTTGACTGCACCATAATTGATCTGGACCACATCGGCCGCTACAGTGAGTTTGTCATTGGCCTTGTAAGCAATACCAAAGCCGTAGGTCTCAGGAATGTCAAACTTTCCCTGCTGGGCAAAGAGTCCTTTGTACTTGTCGAACTTGGACATCTTGGTCTTGGCCTGATAGGTTGCGCCCAGCGTGACCGCAGGTGAAATCTGTCCCGTCCAGCCGAGTTTCAGTCCGAGGCCTCGAGACGTGTCTTTCCCGCGATTCGTAACGCTGCCTACGGCCGAGGTTTGTGTAGCCACATCAAACGACTCCAAGCCACGGGCTTCAAAGTTCTGGAATACCAGATTCAGGCTGACACCGATGGAGTGATCCTTGTTGATTTTCCATGCAAATGTCGGCGCGATGAACATTTGTTCCAGATTGCTGTAAGTATTGGTCGTCGCTCCGGAAATCACGATTTTGCCGTAATCGGTATTCATGCCGCCGTTGCCATAAACGTTGATACCGACCGCCATGTCCCAGCCGAGCATCTTGTTGTAACCAAACTCCGGCACGGCAAACAGGTTCCTGCCACTCTTGTAATCCTCAAGGGGTCTGCTATACGCACCATTGGTGGCCGTCCACGTCGCCGTTCGGATCGGAGAAAACAAGTCCACACCGAAATCCATGCGATCACCGACCATCGCCATACCGGCGGGGTTCGACGCGGCGGCCAGCGAGTCTTGCGGCAGGGCAATGCCGACGCCGCCCATGCTCTTGGCCTTGATGCCGTAGCCGTGCGAAAAGTAGCCGTTGGTGGCGAAAGCCGAACCGGATGCGGCGGCGATAGCCAGAAGTGCTGCGATTTTTTTCATTTTCATCATTTCATCTCCCTGCAGGTTTGAATGTGTAGTTTTGAACGGAATTACATGAACAGCGAAACATCGGCATTCCGCGCAACAGGCAGGAAGGTTGCCGCACCGGCAAAGTCGAGGCCGGGAATGAAGTCGTCGTGGCTGAAACCGAACAGGTCGACCGTCATCTGGCAGGCGACGAACTTGACGTCCGCTTCCAGCGACAATCCGCGCAGTTCTTCAATCGTGGCGACGCCGTTGTTCTTGATGGTCTGCTGCATCAGCATCGTGGCGACGGTCTCGAAGCCCGGCACGCCGGCCTGGACGATGTTGGGGATGTTCCAGTTGATGCCCTTGAACCACTCCGGGCCGAACGGCATTTTCATCGGCATGCCGGGGTTGCCGAGCGGGCTCACCTTGAGGTCGGAGACATCCTTCTTCAGCAGGTTCAGCCCGTAGAAGGTGAAGAAGATCTGCACATCCCAGCCCAGCGCGGCGGCCGTGGACGCAAGAATGAAAGGCGGGTAAGCCCAGTCCAGCGTGCCGCGCGTGGCGATGATAGCCATTGATCCCGGCTTCGATTCCTCGCGCTGGCGCAGGGCTTCTTCAAGCTTCTGCGGCAGCAACTCTTCAATTCGTCGATTGACGAGCTCGTCGATATTGGCAATTTCGGGGGTGGCGCCCATACAGGTTCTCCTGGTCAAAATGACCAACAAGTTTGATGATTAAACAAATCGCAGTGCAGCAACCAGTCGATTATTTCTATACCCCTATATCGAAGGATGATACGGCCGCTGTTTGAGCCTGCCGACTCTACGCATCGCGCACACAAGTGGCGCACCAGTGCTCTGCATACCGGGGATTCCGCTTCGCGGGCCGGCAAAAAAACGGCCCACCCGCAGGCAGACCGTTTTATGGGGCGTAGCGACTTACTTGCGCTTCATGAAGAATTCGAATTCCTTGTCTTTTTGCGCGCTGGCAAGCAGCTCATTGCCCGTCTGCTTGGCAAACGCGGCGAAGTCCTTCACCGAGCCGGGGTCGGTGGCGATGATCCGCAACACCTGGCCTGACTCAAGTTCGGCCAGCGACTTCTTGGCGCGGAGAATGGGCAGCGGGCAGTTGAGGCCGCGGGCATCGAGTTCCTTATCGAAATTCATGTTGTTTCCTCTCTCGTGACTTGTAATGGTGATGCGGTTTTGTCAATTTAGCGTTCGATAATATATCTAAAGCCCCTGAGCAACAACAGGGTTTAACTGATGCATTGATAATACAAATTTTGCGGATGATTGGCCTGCGCGAAGAAGAACCAGCGCTCAGCCAGCAGGCCCGCGTACTGCACAATAAAGGCGCCCAACAGCAGGGCCATGCTGCCGTGCATGCCAGGCAGCAGCAACAGCAGTGGCACGGGAAACACCGCGATCAGGAAAAACCACTTCACCCCGCGCAGCACCGCGACCGGCTGGCCGTGGAAGAACTCGCGGGTGTTGAAGCTGCCGCCCATGAAGCCCTGGGTCTTTTGCGCGATCCGCGGATGCTTGATGCCGATGGCGGTCTGCAGCGTCGATTTGGGCTTGAGCCGCGCATTGCGGTAGAGCGAAGCAACGCGGCCGATCAGCCCGAGCACGGTGATGATCGCGGCCCAACCGGCGAGGAAGCTGACCAGCTCGGGCGCCGTCGCCGCGGCAAACGCAGCGGCCAGCGTGAAGCCGGAAGCGCCGCCGAGCAGGATGTAATTGATGACCGTCAGCGGCGAATGCCATTCGGCGAGAAACTTCAGGCAGGCATAGATCATCCCGGTGCAGATGAACAGGGCGAACGCGAGCAGGGTGCCGGCCACGCCGAGAATGGCAGTGGGATCGACGGGCAGCCCTCCGGGCAGGGTCATCAAGACCGGATGCCACTCGAGCCAATGGGCCAGGCCATACAGAAAAACCACGCCCATGAAGGCCGGCAGCACGATCACTTCGCGTGACAGCCACGACGTGCGCCACATGGCGGCGGAACGCCAGGCCCGCTCGGGGCGACCCAGATGAAAGAAGGAAGCCACCAGACCGGCGATCAGCAGCACCAGCGCCAGCAGGCTGCCCTGGCCGTAAAAAGCGTGGGCGTCGGGCTGCGGCAGCAACTTGAACGCGGCATAGGACTGCGCGGTGAACAGCGCAAGAAACAGCCCTTGCGCGGCGCCGATCAGGGTGGTCAGGAATATTACGGAGAAAGCCGGATGCATTTTTTGGTTTCGCCTACCAGGTAGTGACGTCGTCGAGGGTCGGCTCGTTCATGGCCGGCTTGGGCAACTGGCGATCGACCTTGAGCGGATTGTCGGCGCGCTCGAGTTCGTCCACGTGAATCTTGATGCGCGTCTTGCGTCGCGGCAGGTAAGGGTTGGCCGGGTGCGTGCCCCACCTCCGGCATCAGTGCATAGCCGCCGCTCTCGCGAATGGCGATCGACACCGCCGACTCGGGATCATGGACATCGCCGAACAGCCGCGCCGAGGTCGGGCAAGCCTTGACGCAGGACGGCTTGCGGTCGGCTTCAACCATCGACATGTCGTAGATGCGATCGACACACAAGGTGCATTTCTTCATCACCTGCTGTTGTTCGTCCAGTTCGCGCGCGCCGTACGGGCAGGCCCAGGAACAGTACTTGCAGCCGATGCACTTGTCGTAATTGACGAGGACGATGCCATCTTCCTTGCGCTTGTAAGACGCCCCGGTCGGGCACACCGGCACGCAGGGCGGGTCTTCGCAATGCAGGCAGGATTTCGGGAAATGCACCGTTTCGGTGTTGGGGAACTCGCCCACCTCGAAGGTC
>JAPLRA010000283.1 GCA_026399445.1 Sulfuritalea sp. | reverse complement strand
GACGAAACAGGAAATAGGCCGACTGCCCGCCCGTGAAGCGGCTGCCCTCGGCCATCGCGATGGACGACGAATACACCATGACCAACCCCATCAGCAGCAGGCCGACGGCCGGCCACAGCAGCAGGGCATCGAGTTCCTCGGGCGCACGCTGGGCCGGGGCGGCGTAGGTGCGGCTCATGCGACATGCTCCAGCGCATGGACTGCGGCAACGAAGGCCTGCGCCCGATGCTCGTAGTTGCGGAACATGTCGAAGCTGGCGCACGCTGGCGACAGCAGAACGGCATCACCCGATTGTGCCAGTGCGCGAGCGCGGCGCACGGCATCGTTCATATCGGTCGCGGTTTCCATTGAAACGCCGCCGCCAATGGCCTTTTCGATCAGCGGACCGTCGCGCCCGATCAGCACGGCAGCGCGCGCGTGCCTCGCCACGGCCTTCTTCAGCGGCGACAAATCCTGACCTTTCCCATCACCTCCAAGAATCACGACGACCTTGCGCCCCAGTCCACCGAGGCCGGTCAGCGCCGCCACCGTGGCGCCGACGTTGGTGCCCTTGGAGTCGTCATACCAGGTCACACCATCCACCTCGGCGACTTTCTCTACCCGATGAGGCAAGCCGCGGAAACTGCGCAAAGCCGGCAGCAATGCATTGGCATCGAAGCCGAGGCTGACGCACAAGGCGAGGGCCGCCATCGCGTTGGCGGCGTTGTGCAAACCAGCCAGCGGCAGTTCGGAAACCGGCAGCAGGAAGCGCTCGCCCCGCACTATCCACGCCTCACCCCGATTCATGCGCAAGCCGAAGTCCTCGGCGGCGGCGGGTGCGTCGAGGCCGAAGGTGATGATGTGGCGGTCGGCCAGCGCCATCCGGCGCACCCGTCCATCGCCACGATTCAGTACCTGCACGCCCGGCGCGCCCTCGGCGCTTTGAAAGATTCGTGTCTTGGCCGATGCGTACTCGTCGAGATCGATGTAGCGATCGAGATGATCGTCGGAGATGTTGAGCACCGTTGCCGCCGCCGGATACAGCGTCTCCGTGGTCTCCAGCTGAAAGCTGGAAAGCTCCAGCACCCAGATTTGCGGCAGCGCATTGGCATCCTGCGCGTCCATCAGGGCCGTCAAAGCCGCCGGGGAAATATTGCCGGCGACACCGACGGTCTTGCCCGTGGCGCGCAGCAGATGTCCGGTCAGCGCCGTCGTGGTGGTCTTGCCGTTGGTGCCGGTGATGGCCAGTACCGGGGCGGCGGAGCTCAAACTGCGCAGCGCCTGGGCAAACAATTCGATCTCGCCGACCACCGGAATGCCGGCGGCGCGGGCGTGAATCACCACCATCAGGCCGCCCGACAGCCCGGGCGAAAGGACGAGCAGGTCGATGCCGTCGAGCAGCGCTTTGTCGAACTCGCCTGCCACAAAGTCGGCGCTGGCCGAATTTTCCACTGAGCGGCGTTTCAGTTCATCGAGATAGGGCGGTGCCGCTCTCGTGTCCGCCACACGCACCCGCGCCCCTTGCCGCGCGCACCAGAGCGCGCTGGCCAAGCCCGATTCGCCGAGGCCGAGAACGAGAACGTGTTTGCCTTGAAGCGTCATCGTATCTTCAGCGTCGACAGTCCGAACAGCACGAGCAGGATGGTGATGATCCAGAAGCGCACCACCACCTGCGTCTCTTTCCAGCCGGTTTGTTCAAAGTGATGATGCAGCGGCGCCATGCGCAGGATTCGCCGGCCTTCGCCGTAGCGCTTCTTGGTGTATTTGAAGTAGCCGACCTGCAGCATCACCGAGATGGTCTCGGCGACGAACACGCCGCCCATGATGAACAATACGATCTCCTGACGCGCCACTACCGCCACCGCGCCCAGCGCTGCTCCCAGCGCCAGCGCGCCGACGTCGCCCATGAACACTTCGGCTGGGTAGGCGTTGAACCAGAGAAAGCCCAGACCCGCACCTGCCAGCGCACCACAGAACACCGTCAGCTCGCCGGCGCCGGGGATGTAGGGAAACAGCAGGTACTTGGCATACACGCCGTTGCCGACGACGTAGGCGAAAATGCCCAGCGCGCTGCCGACCATCACCGCCGGCATGAT
>JAPLRA010000015.1 GCA_026399445.1 Sulfuritalea sp. | reverse complement strand
GTTCATCGTCGATGACCCGATCTTCGCCGGCCTGGCCTTGTCATTGATCTTCGGCATCTTCGTATCCACTGTGCTGACGCTGGTGGTGATTCCGGTGCTGTACTACGCCGCAATGAAGAATCGTATCAAACAGGCATAACCCCCTTTCTTTCCCAGGAGCATTTCGCATGACGGTCAATCAGTTCGTTCGCATCATCGCCGGATTTTTCATCATGACCTCACTCGCCCTGGCCCACTTCAGCGGCCAGGTCGACATGAGCAGGCTTTCCTGGTTGTGGTTTACCGCCTTCGTCGGTGCCAACCTGTTTCAGAGCGGCTTCACCAAATTCTGTCCGCTGGACATGATTCTGAAGAAGCTGGGCGTTGCCGAATCAACAGGTCAAAGCTGCGCCTGATTCGAGCGGCGCCTGGCCCTATCGCCTTGGGCATACGGGCATAATGTCGGCGTGTTGCCAGCGCCGACTCTTCAACCTGCAAACGTCCGATTCATACTGAGCGCCCGGGTATTTCCGGCGCTGGTGCTGCTTGTCTGCGTGCTGGTCACCGCATTCGCCATTTCGCGTATGCGGGCAGCCGAAGAGGACGAAGCGTTTGCCAACTTCAGCCAGAGTTCGCGCCGGCTGGCGCGGGATGTCGAACTGCGCCTGGCCAGCCTGACGCAACTGGCCAGTAGCGGCGCTGGACTGATGAACTCGGGCCGATCCCTCGGTCGTGAAGAGTGGGCTTCCTATATCGCGGGCTTGCAGACGACAGGCCACGGCTCGGGGTTTCAGGGTCTGGGTGTGGCCTTTAGGGTGGCCCCCGCCGCGCAGCGGGAGTTTGTCGCCCGGGGACGCAAGGAGGGTAATGCGGACTTTCGCATCTGGACCCGGCGGCCAGGGGCACAGCCCCTTGATCATGACGCGTTTCCCGTGACCCACCTGGTGCCGGCTTCGGACGTCAACGGACTGGAAGTTGGATTCGATCTCGGCACGGAACCGGTATTTGCGTCCGCGATCATGCTGGCCCGCGATCGTGGCGAGCCGAGTTTTTCGGGCGTGCTGAGCCCGGGCAGCGATGGCGATGCGGCGCGCGCGCGCGTGTTGCTATTCGCTCCGTTCTATCGAGGCGGTCGGCCCGACAGCATCAATGAGCGGCGCGAGGCCTTTGTTGGAGTGGTACTGATCGCGCTTAGTCCAGAGCGCCTGCTGCAGCCTTTGGTCGAGCAGGATGGCGCGCGCGGCATTGCCTTGCACGTGAATGATCTGGAGCAGGAAAAAGTGATTTTCGATTCGCATCCGGGTCTTGATCATTCGGGATCGAAGTTCCTCGTGCAGTACAAGGCGACGCTGGGCGGTCGCAACTGGCAGCTTGTATTCGATGTCACGCCGGAACTGATGGCCTCTATTCCACATCAAAATTCTTTCATGGTCGGCTTGATCGGTGCCTTGGGCGGGCTGCTGTTGACCGGGATCGTGTATCACCTCGCCACCTTGCGGACGCGTGCGGAGCAACTCGCCCGGGATGCAACCGCGGAGTTGCGCGTGAGCGAGGAACGCTTTCGCCGCCTCGCGGCACTGTCGTCCGACTGGTACTGGGAGCAGGGGCCCGATTTGCGCTTTCGGGAGATGGCGGGGGGCGAGCCCGGCAACAGCATTCTTCCAGATATTGTCGGCAAGCAACGCTGGGATCTGCCCATCGAGTTGACCGAACAGGAATGGGTTGAACATCGGGCCGTGCTGGCCGCACGGCAGCCGTTTTTCGACCTTCAGTACCGCGTTCTCTCGGCCACCGGCGAATGGTCCTGGGTCTCGATCAGCGGCGAGCCGATCTTTGATGCGGATGGCAAATTCGCGGGCTATCGCGGTGTCGGCAAGGACATTACGGTGCGCAAGACCATCGAGGAGGAACTTCGCCGGCATCGCGATAATCTGACCGATCTGGTCGTCGAGCGCACCGCCGATCTGCTGGCGGCGAAGAACGCTGCCGAGCAGGCGTATCGCGCCAAATCCGAGTTCCTGGCAAATATGTCGCATGAACTGCGGACGCCCTTGCACGCGATTCTTGCTTTTGCACGCCTTGGAAAGGACCGGACTCGGGCGCAGGCCGACGAAAAGACGCAACGCTATTTTTCGCGGATTGTCGATGCGGGCGAGCGCCTGTTGTCCCTGGTCAGCAATCTGCTCGATCTGTCCAAGATCGAGGCCGGCAAGCTGTTGGTCGATCCGCAACCGGGTGATTTGGTGAAGATGCTGCACGACGTGGTGGCCGAGTTCGAGGCGCTGGCGGAGGAGCGGAAACTGCAATGGTCCCTGCCATCTGCTACGACTCACGCGCCGGCAAGGGTGGACGTGGTGCGCTTCAGCCAGGTACTGCGCAACGTGTTGGCAAATGCCATGAAGTTCAGCCCGGACGGGGGCGTAATCCGGATTCTGATAGAAGAAGCGGCGACGACGCTGGGGCGCGGCGCCGACGATCTGGCGGCGCCTGTTGCCGCCTGGCGCATTGCCGTCATCGATGAGGGCATCGGTATTCCGGACGACGAACTGGAAACCGTATTTGACAGTTTCGTTCAAAGCAGCAAGACGCGCGACGGGGCGGGTGGTACGGGACTAGGCTTGACCATTTGCCGTGAAATCGTCGCTGCGCATCGCGGCAGCATCAGCGCCCGCAATCGTCCCGAGGGCGGTGCGGTATTCGAGATCATGGTTCCGCGCTAAGATCAGCCATGGCTATGGACTCTAAATGGCGTGTTCTGGTCGTCGATGACGAACCGATGAATCTCGAGATCATCAGTGAAGTGCTCGATGATCCAGCCTATGTCGTCAGCAGCGCGACGAACGGCGAGATAGCCTGGCGGGAGTTGGTGGCCGCGACCCTGCCGCCACATCTGGTTATTCTGGATCGCATGATGCCGGTGCTCGATGGCATCGAACTGCTCAAGCGGATCAAGTCGGATTCGCGCTTTTCGGGCATCCCCGTGATCATGCAGTCGGCAGCTTCATCGTCGCGGCAGATTGCCGAGGGCGTCGCCGCGGGTGCCTGGTACTACCTGCCGAAACCCTACGCACCGGGCGATCTGCTGGCCATTGTTCGTGCCGCGCTGGACGAGGTGGAAGAGCGCGAGGCGGCGCAGCATGCCGTGCGCAACAGGCTCGCGGTTCTCGAACTGCTGGATGTCGCAGAATTCGAATTCCACACCCTGCAACAGGCGGCCGATCTGGCGCTCTCGCTGGCGAGCCTTTGCCCCGATCCGACATGCGCCGCCATGGGGCTTTCCGAATTACTGGTCAACGCAGTCGAACATGGCAACCTTGGCATCAGCTATGACGAGAAGAAGGACCTGCGGCGCAGCGGCACCTGGGAAAAGGAGGTTGCGCGGCGTGCGCAGGACGCGGTGCTCGGGGCGCGTCTTGCGCGGGTGGTGTTTCGACGTATGGCCGACCGCCTGACTTTCACCATCAGTGATCAAGGGGCAGGGTTCGAATGGCAACGCTACATCGACATCGATCCGGAGCGGGCCTTCGACCCGAACGGACGGGGTATTGCGCTGGCCCGGCAGGCCAGCTTTTCGACTGTCGAGTATCTTGCCAGTGGCAACATTGTCCTCGCGACGATACCGTGTGCGCGGCCGGGATGCCATGAATGATTTTCAATTGTTTGCAACGCTAGTGAACGGAGATCGCCGATGACGGCCGCAAAACCTTCCAGCCAGAAACCGGTCAAGGTTCTGGTGGTTGATGACACCGCCACCAATCGCCAGATACTGCAGGTGTTCCTGCGCAAACTGGGCATGGACGTCGTGCTGGCAGAGGATGGCGCACAGGGCGTGGCCGCCTATGAGCGCGATCAGCCAGACATTGTCATCATGGACGTGATGATGCCGGTGATGGATGGCTACGAGGCGACGCGTCGCATCAAGGCCTTGTCGGGCGAGCGCTGGACCCCGGTGCTGTTCCTTTCCGCGATGGACAGCGAAGAAAGCCTTGTTGCCGGGCTGGATGCCGGCGGTGACGACTACCTGCCGAAACCGGTGAATTTTGTCGTGCTCGACGCCAAGCTGCGTTCGCTCTCCCGGGCTCTGGCCATGCAGCGCAGCCTCGACGACGAGCGTCAGCGGGCCGCCGCGATTTCCGACAATCTGATCGACGGCGTCATCACCATTGATGACAGCGGACTGATGCAATCGTGCAATCCGGCGGTGGAGAACATGTTTGGCTACGCGCAGAGCGAAATGATCGGTCGCAACGTGAGCATGCTGATGCCGGAGCCCTACCGCAGCGAACACGACGGCTATCTGGCGCACTACGTCAAGGGCGGGCAGCCGCGGATTCTTGGCGTTGGCCAGCGGGAACTCAGCGGCCGGCGCAAGAATGGCGAAGTTTTTCCGCTCGATCTCGGCGTCAGCGAAATGCGTGTCGCTGATAGCCGACAGTTTGTTGGCGTCTTGCACGATGCAAGCGATCGCGTGGCGGTGGAAACCCGCTTGCGCGAGAATGCGCAACGCTTGCAGGCCTATCACGACGGCCAGGAGGCGGCGACCGCCCTGGCGCAGAGAATTGTCACCCGCCAGATGCAGCGGGAAGGGCTGAATGACCCCAGTGTCGTCTATTGGCTCAGTTCAGCCGAGAACTTCAGCGGCGACGTGGTTGCCGCGACGCGCGGCCCGACGGGCGACCTTTACGTGCTGCTGGCAGATGCGACCGGTCATGGCCTCGGCGCTGCGATATGCACCCTCCCCGTGTTGTCGGTGTTCTACAGCATGGGTGAGACGGGGGTCGAACTGGCCTGGATCGTCCATGAAGTTAACCGTCAGTTGAAGGCCACGCTGCCGGTCGGCCATTTCGTTGCCGCAGGCATGTTGCGAATCGCGGCCAGTCGCGAATATGCCGACGTCTGGGTGGGCGGCACACCCGATCTGCTGGTGCTCGACGCCAGTGGCAAGGCACGGCGCAGCATTACGTCGGCGAATTTGCCGCTCGGTATTGATGTCGGTGACGAGGAGTCGATCAGGCCCGAGCGCATCGACCTGCAGCCAGACGATCAGTTCGTTCTGTTTTCAGACGGGCTGGCTGAGGCGGAAAATGCCGATGGCGAGGCGTTTGGCTACGCCCGGCTGGCGGCAGCGCTGGCTTCGGCCGCCGCCGCTGATCGCCTGGACACGGTCAAGCTTGCATTGGCGCAGCATCTGGGCAACACGCAGCCGCACGACGACGTTTCCCTGATGCTGGTGACCTGCTAACGCTCATGGCACCGAG
>JAPLRA010000245.1 GCA_026399445.1 Sulfuritalea sp. | reverse complement strand
TCCAGGGTGGTATAGAGGTTCCAGGCACTTCCCGCGGCAGGCTTGGCAAAGTACATCTGCAGATTGTGCGAGGTGCCGGCCGCGTCATAGACAGTGAGCGCCGTCGTACTGTTGTAGCTCAACGGATTGGTCGCGTCGAACAGCGCAACCAAAGGGGGAGCGGAGCGCGAATCGAGGTTGGCGCCCACGAATACCTTGCTGGTAGGGGACGCAGGCATGACCGGGTCTATCGTGATGTCCTGGGGCGCGGCCCCGGTCACGATCACGCCTTGCGGACTGGTGGTGTATGTCGCGAGATACCCGGTCACGTTGCGCCCGTTTTGATTGACCAGAAAGCGCGTGTTCGGGTTGACGACATCATAAGCCAGTTGAAATCGGCCGTCCCGCGAATAGCTGATCTCGCCGGCCTTGTCGAAGCGGAAGAATCCCTGTCCGGTGATCGCCATATCCAGGGGGTTGTCACTCCCCGCAAAAATTCCCTGGTCGCCCTGTCTTATGATGGTAACGCTGACGCCCGCACTCGCGACATCCGCGGAAGGCCCCCCGGGAAGCGAAGCCGCCAGCACATCGGCGAAGCGCGCCTTCGAGGTCTTGAATCCGACTGTTTGCAGATTCGAGATGTTGTTGCCGATGATGTCGATCGCCGTCGAGGCGCCGGTCAGTCCGCTCAGGCTAGCTGCAAAGCCCATGATTCAGCCCTCCTCTTTCGTGTGCCGTTCATTCAGGTCGATTCTGGAAATCAGGGAAACGAGGCTCATGGCAAGCTCCTAGCGTGAAGCCAGTATCTGGGTTGCAGCGCGGTCATTGGCATCCGCCGCCGACAAGACTTTCATCTGCATTTCAAACTGGCGCGCCAGAGAAATCATGGTCACCATTTGCGCAGCTGCATTGACGTTGCTGCTTTCAAGACTTCCCGCAGCGACCGTGACACGCTCATCGGTCGGTGCGGCGCTACCGTCACGCAAGCGAAACAGCCCATCGTCGCCACGTACCAGATCGGCTTCCGGCGGATTGACCAGTTTGAAGCGGCCAACAACACTCACCGTGTTCCGCGCGCCGGATTCGGGTAGCGCCGAAATCGTGCCATCGGTTCCGACGCTGATCGCGACCTCGGGCGGGATGGAGATCGCACCGCCGTCACCCAGAACGGTCAGGCCGCTACGGGTCTGGACAATTCCGTTGACATTGATTTCGAAGCTGCCATTCCGTGTATAGGCCTCGCTGCCGTCCGCGAGTTGCACCGCCATCCAGCCGGCGCCCTGCACCGATATGTCCAGCGGCCGCCCGGTAATCATTATCGGACCGGCCGTGAAGTCGGTATGGGTGCTGGCATCGACCACGAAAGCGCGCGTCGCCAAGCCCTTCTGCTGGGCATTCGACTGCACCTGGACCGCGCGCAGGCGATGCTCCTCAGCCCGATAGCCGGCTGAGGCCACATTCGCAAGATTGTGCGTCACCGCGGCCTGCCGGTTCAGCGTCTGGCTTGCGCCAGTCATCGCGGTGTAGATCAATCTGTCCATGTCGTTATCCGAATCGCCGTATCGTCAGCGCCGACTCTTACCGCAGGTTGACCAGGGTCTGCAAAATGCTATCCACAGTCTTGATCGTCTGCGCGTTGGCCTGATAAGAGCGCTGCTGCGTGATCATGCTGACCAGTTCGGCCGTCAGGTCTACGTTCGAGTCTTCGAGTGCAGAACTCTGCAACGCCCCGTACTGGCCCGAGGACCCCGGTGCGCCTGTGAGCGGATCACCGCTGGAGGAAGTGGGGGCCCACCGGTTGTCGCCCAAAGGCTGCAAGCCCTGGGAGTTGCGAAAAGTCGCCAACACGATCTGGCCTACCGCCTTGGTCTGGCCATTTGAGTAGCGACCCAGCAGAACGCCGTCTTCGCCGATGTTGAAGCCCGCCAGGGTACCTGCGGAGAATCCGTCCTGAGTCAAGGCG
>JAPLRA010000058.1:7457-25056 GCA_026399445.1 Sulfuritalea sp. | reverse complement strand
CTTACAGTATGCGGTGTTTCAGCGCCGGCAGGCTGGCCCTGGTGTCGACCAGACGTTGCCGATTCAGTTCGGCGATGACGACGCCTTCGCCCTTGTCCATGCGGGCCAGCACCTCACCCCAGGGATCGATGACCATGCTGTTGCCGTGGGTGATGCGCCCGTTGGGATGCTGGCCGCCTTGCGCCGCCGCCAGAACATAACACTGGTTTTCCACGGCGCGGGCGCGCAGCAGCATTTCCCAGTGGGCGCGGCCGGTGGTTTCGGTGAAGGCGGCGGGCAGCACCAGCAGATCAACCGGGTTTGGCAACTGAGCCATGGCGCGAAACAGTTCGGGAAAGCGCAAGTCGTAGCAGATGGCGAGGCCGACGCGTCCCAGCGGCGAGTCAAAGGCGACGACCTGATCGCCGCGCTCGATGGTGGCCGCCTCGTCGTAGGCTTCGTCGCCCTTGTTGAAGCCGAAGAGATGGATCTTGTCGTAGCGCGTCACGCGCTTGCCCTGCGGATCGAACACCAGGCAGCTGTTGCGCAGCTTCGCCGGGTCCTCCGCCATCAGCGGAATCGAGCCGCCAACCAGCCACAGGCCGTGCTTCGTCGCGGTAGCGGCGAGGAAGTCCTGGATCGGCCCGGCACCATCCACCTCGCGTGCCGCGAGGCGATCCGCATCCGTGGCGCCGATCAGCGGGAAGTATTCGGGCAGGGCCACCAACTGCGCTCCTGCAGCCGCTGCCTCCGCGATCAGGCGTCCGGCCGTGGCCAGGTTCGGCGCCACGTCCGGCCCCGAAATCATCTGCACTGCGGCGAGCTTCATTTGGCTTCCTCTGTTGGTTTCTGCGGTGCCTGCCCCAGCTTTTCCACTTTCGGATCGGCCCAGCTTCCGGTTACCGCATATTCAAAGGCGAAGGCCTGATCGAGGGGATCGCGGAGGATTTTCTGCGCGGCCCAGACCACCGCGCCGGCGATCGGGTTGGCAATCATGGCCCCCACCGCGATCGATTCACCCACCGCGGGCTGCACGCGCACCTTGAGATCCTGCGTCTCGGCGCCGAGATTGACCGTGCCGCTCATCAGCACCTTGGCCGATGGCCCTTTTATCTGCAGTTCCTTCGTGTCCATGATGCCGCGCGCGACGGCGAACTGGCCGCCGATGCTGTCGAAGGCAAATCCTTCGCTGAAGACATCGCGAAAATCCAGGGTGATGCGACGCGGCAGGGATTGCAGGCTGAGAATTCCGAGCAGGCGGCCCACGCCCGGTTCGAGCTTGATGAACTGACCGCCGGCTGCATCGAGTTTCAGGCTGCCGCTCAGGGTCGGATAATCGATCGTAAAGGGCGAGCCGTTCCATGACAGCGTGCCGGAAAGGTCGGCGCTGCCGCGCCGCACCGTGTCAGGGTAGCCGATACGCGCCAGCAGCTTTTCTATGCTCTTCGCGTTGAGCTTGAACTCGATGCGGGTATCGGGTTGCGTTGGGCTGGGCCGCCAACGGCCGGTGGCTTCCAGCGCGCCGTCATCGTTCCTCACGTCTACCTTGGTGTTCCAGTAGCCCTCGCGGTTCTCGGCCGCGATGCGCACGGTGCCCAGCGCCCGATCCTTGAACGAAAGCTTGTCGACCGTGATGTCGAGAGCGGGGAAGCGCTCGATGACCTCGTTTGTCCTGGCTTGCAGTGCGGCCGGCGTGGCAACCGATTCCGGAATCGAGAACTGGGCAATCCGACCGGACAGTTTGCCGTTGCCGGCGCTATTCCACTCGAAGTTGCCGGCCAGCTCACGGCTCTTCAGTTCGAAGCGTGTGCTGCTGGTGCCTTCCGGCCGGCTGCCATTGACGCGTACCTCATGGAAGCTCTTGTCCTGCACGGTCAGGTCTGCGGTGCGCAAGTCGAACTGGACAGCGGGCAGGAGCGGCAGCACCGATTCACCCTGGCCATTTCCGTTGCTCGGGCTTATGACGAGGCCGCGCCAGAAATCGGCATTGACGCGTGGCAGATTGACGGCAAGCATCACGCTGCGTTCAGGCATGCTGGCACTGACATCACCGATCGCCAGCAAGCCGCGCGTGATGACCGCCGGCGTGCTGTCGCGACGGCGTACCAGTTGGAACCGCAAGGCGCGACCGAGGCTGAGGTCGATCATGTCCTGCGCTGTCGCCGCTTTTGTCGCCGTGTCGCGAGCGCCGACTTTTCCACCAGAGCGCACTGCGGCATCGGGGGGCTGTTTGCGCTCGAAGCTGAAGGCCATCGCCTCCGTAGCCGACTTGTTGAAGGGCTCCGGCAGGCTCGACGAAAGGCCGACCAGATTCGAGCTCAGTTTCACCTCCGCGGTTTTTTTCCTTACCCGCACGTTGCCGGTCCACTTGGTGCTGCCTGACAGGTGATCGAAAACAGCTTGCGGGAACTGGCGTCGCAGCGTCGCTATGCTGACTTCTCCGGCGGCGTTGACCTGAACATTGCCGTCACCCGCCGTCCGCACATCGACGCTGAGCGGAGAGCCGAGCAGCGTGCCGCGGATTCCTCTGGCCTCGAGATGGTCGGCCGAGAAACGCAGCGCCCCGCGGACTTCGGCCAGGGGGGGCAGGTCGCTGTCCACCGTCAGGCGGTTGCCATCGAAGCGATAGTTGCCATCGACCTTCGAGTTGGTCAGGCGGCGCAAGGGAAGGCCGAGTTTGAGATCGAGTTCGCCATTGCCTTCCGCCTTCATGTCCTCGGTGAAATGATCAATGCGCTCGCCGACCGGGCTGGCTTCGATGAAACGCAGGAAGTCTGCCGTCGGTCCGGCCGCCTTGCCGGTTACGGTGAGCATTTCCTCCGTATGCTCGAGATCGGAAATCTCGGCGCGCACATCGTGCAGGCCGACGCCGAAGATTTTCCCGCTCTTGCCGGAAATCAGCATGCGCTGGCCGGTGAACAGCAGGTCCCCTTCGATATTGTTGATCTCTGGCCAGCTGCTCGCGTAGCGCAGGGTAGCGTCGCGGAACTTGCCACGCACCTCGAACAGGCCGCCCTTGTTGTCGCGGAAAGGGAACTGGCGCAAGTCGCCCTGCAGCTTCAAGGTGGTTTCAGTGGCCTTGCCGCCGATGATGGAAACGCGCAGCCAGTCTCTGACATCCTTGCCGACGGCGAGCGGCATGTAACGCCAGACGGCGTCGCCGCTGCCGCGTGTGAGGCGGGCGACCAGGTCCACTTCACCGGGCCCTTCGGCCAGCGCATGCCAGTTGCCGCTGGCTTCGCCCGCGGCATCCTTGTTCTGGAATGTGGCTTTGTTCAGGTTGACATGCAGCCCCGCGGCGGCGTCGGTGGCAAAGCGCCAGTCAAGGTCGGCGGCGAAGGCTTCCAGTTCGAGTTTTGGATCGGCGAACACAGTGGGCAATTCGAAACCGGCGCGTTGGCCATCCAGCCGTAGCTTGCCGCCTTTCTGGTTGCCTTCGATGCGGCCGCTGACTCCGGAAATGCCGGGAACGGGTCCGAGGGCGGTCAGCCCGAGACCTTCAAAGCGGCCCTTGATGCTCCACGATAGAAGTGCCCCGGGGTTTTCGGGCGAGCCTTTCCAGTCCAGCTTGAGGTCGAAGACGTGGCCGCGAGGTGCGTGGCGGGCAAGGCGGGCACGCGTCGGGTCGTTCAGCGGCAAGTGGGCGGCGAGACTGGCCAGCGCTCCCAGATCGAGGCCGTTGGCACTGGCCGCACCCTGCGGCGGACGATTGGCGGCGGCATCCTGCCAGGCAATCTTCAAATCTGTCGGGCGCAGCGAAAGACCGTCCCGCGTTGCCAGCGTCAGGTGTTTCACTTCGGCTTCAAAGCCACCGTCGAGACGGCGGCCCGCCAGACGTCCTTCAAGCTGGAGCAGATCCAGTTCGGGCAGATTCGGGCGCAGTTGCAGGCGCACGTCCGCCAGCCGGACGTCGGCGGTGGCCGAGACCAGTTGCTTGTGGGCAAATCCCAGCCATAGCCTCAGGGCGCCGCTGCCTTGCGGCAAGGCCACCGGATAATCGACCCAGGGACGCCACCCTGCCAGATCGGCGTAGTCCAGCTCGGCATAGACGTCGCCCTTCCACTCGTCCAACAGGTCCAGGTCGCGTCCTTTGAAATCGCCACGGATGTCGATCCTTGCCGCCAGATGCCGCGGCGGTTCGGCGGTGAAGCCGAAGCGATGGCGGCTGCCGCTGTTGTCGAGCTGAAAGTTCAGGTGTTTCAATTCCAGGGTCGGCGCGCTACGCAATTCGTCCTGCCAGGCGATGCTCGCATTGCGGATGACAACGCGATCCTGCGCCAGCAACCAATCACGGAAGTCGTCCTGGTCACTGGCTTGCGGCGTGATTTCCAGCCCGGCGGCAAAGAAGCGGCCTTTGTTGTCGCGGCGCAGCAGCAGTGTCGGGGAGTCCAGTTCCAGCCGCGCCAGGCGCAACTGGAAATGCCACAGGGAACTCCAGGCCAGCTCGGCTTCGACCTGGTCGAAGCCCAGTGCGCGACGTCCCTGCGTGTCCCTGATCTCGAAGCCGTCGAGGTTGAGTGCCGGGCGCAGTCCTGCCCAATGCGCCTCTATCTTCCTGATACCGACCGGACGATTGATCGCCGTGCTGATCATTCGCTCGACATCGCTCCGGTAGTTTTCGATTTGCGGCAGGATCGCGTAGCGCAAGGTCAGCAACAGCAGGGCGAAAGCGAAGTAGCCCAGCGTTACGCCCCAGAGCAACGCGCGCAACAGAACACCCAGCCGGGGGTGGGCTAGCGGTAGGTCGCGCAGGCGGGAACGCAGGTTGGAAATGATGGACTTGGAGGCTCTTGAACGGGGCTGCGCTTATTGCCCACGCTAAAATGGGCGACCAAAGCGCTTGAAGCATAAATTCTAACCGATGCCCTCCCTCGTCGATATCCTCGAAACATCCCGTTACCTTGGGCGGCTGCTGGCGGCCAGGCCGTTGCTGGCGGCCGAAGTCGAGTCCGCTCTGGATGTGCCGGTCACTGCGGTCGAGCTGTCTGCGTGGCTCGCCGTCCAACCGGTCACGGAAGACAATCTCAAGCCGGTGCTGCGCCAGCTCAAGCAGCGGGCCTACGCGCGTATCGCTGCGCGCGACCTGTGCGGCCTCGCGCCCCTGTCCGAAGTGACCGAATGCATGACCCTCATCGCCGAACTGGCGGTGCGCAAGGCGGTGGAGGTACTTGGTCAGGGTCTGGTCGCGCGCTATGGCACGCCGCGTGGCGCCGATGGCCGAGCCCAGGAGCTGATCGTGATCGGCATGGGCAAGCTGGGCGGACGCGAGCTCAACGTGTCGTCCGACATCGATCTGATTTTCGTGTTTCCAGAAGACGGCGATACCGACGGGGCGAGGTCGGTATCGAACTTCGAGTTCTTCACCCGTCTCGGACGCAGCCTGATCAACGCCATCGCCGAGGCGACGGAGGACGGGCAGGTGTTTCGTGTCGATATGCGTTTGCGGCCCAACGGCGATTCCGGCCCGCTGGTGTGCTCCTTCGAGATGCTGGAGAACTACTTCATCACCCAGGGCCGCGAGTGGGAGCGGTATGCCTGGATCAAGGCACGCCCGCTGACCGGTGATCGCCACGACGAACTGGAGAAGGTCCGCCATCCCTTCGTTTTCCGGAAGTATTTCGATTTCGGCGCCATCAACGCCATGCGCGAATTGCATGCGCAGATTCGCCGCGAAGTGGCGAAGAAGGACATGGCCGACAACGTCAAGCTCGGCCCCGGTGGCATTCGCGAGATCGAATTCATCGCCCAGGTGTTCCAGCTGATTCGCGGTGGGCGCGATACTCCCCTGCAGATCAAGCCGACGCTGCAGGTGCTGAAGCTGTTGGCCGAACGCGGCATCCTGAGTCTCGATGCCGCCGTTGAACTGAGCTCCGCCTACAATTTCCTGCGCCGTCTCGAGCATCGCCTGCAATACCTCGATGACGCGCAGACGCACAGCCTTCCGGTTGTGGCGGAAGATCGCGTGCGGGTGGCCAAGGCCATGGGCTTCGCCAGTTTCGAGGCCCTGCTCGAAGAGCTGGACGACCACCG
Organism: Sulfuritalea sp.; assembly: GCA_026399445.1. Classification (GTDB taxonomy): domain Bacteria; phylum Pseudomonadota; class Gammaproteobacteria; order Burkholderiales; family Rhodocyclaceae; genus Sulfuritalea. The sequence goes on along the minus strand of JAPLRA010000058.1, from coordinate 19,047 downwards.
CGCGACCGTCTCGCGACACTTCGAACAGGTTTTTGCCGATCCGAATCATGGCCAGCATGCCTTGGCGGCGTTGTGGCACGATGCCGGCGGCGAGGCCCAGGAAGACAGCTTCGAGCGCCTCGGCTACCGCAATCCGCCGGCCGCCGCGCAACGCATGGCGGCGCTGCGTGGCGGGCCGCTGTACCAGCAGATGTCGCAGGACATCCGTGGCCGTTTCGACGTGCTGGTACCGCGCCTGATCGAGGCCGCGGCCGCCTTGCCGAACCAAAGGTGGCGCAACTGGTCAGCAGTTCGAGCTGGGCAGCGGGCTACCTGCAACGCCATCCGATCCTGCTCGATGAGCTGCTCGATCCGCGCCTGCTTGATGCCGTGCCTGACTGGCAAGCCTTTCGCGCCCAGTTATCGGCGTTGCTGGAAGAGCAGGAGCCCGACACCGAACGGCAGATGGACACCCTGCGCGAAGTGCACCACGCCCAGGTATTCCGCTTGCTGACGCAGGACATCGCCGGCCTGCTGACCGTGGAAAAGCTGGCCGACCACCTTTCCGAACTCGCGGACATCCTGCTCGACGCCGCGATCGACCGGGCCTGGAAGAAGATGCCGAAGCGCCACATCGAGATGCCGCATTTTGCCGTCATCAGCTACGGCAAGCTGGGCGGCAAGGAACTCGGTTACGCCTCCGATCTCGACCTGGTATTTCTGTTCGACGATCCGGCGCCCGAGGCCGGCGAAAATTATGGACGGCTGGGCACGCGGCTCAATACCTGGCTGTCGGCGCAGACTTCGGCCGGACAACTTTTCGAAACCGATCTGCGCTTGCGGCCCAACGGGGACTCCGGACTGGTAGTCAGCTCGATCGAGGCCTTCCGCAAGTATCAGCTCGAATCGGCCTGGGTCTGGGAACACCAGGCCCTGACCCGCGCCCGTTTTTCGGCAGGGGATCGCGCGGTGGGCGACGCCTTCGAGCGGATTCGCTGCGAGGTATTGAGGCAGAAGCGCGATCTCGCCAAGCTGCGCGAGGAAGTGCTGGCCATGCGGCAGAAGATGGTCGATGCACATGGCACCAAGGGTGACGAGCGCGAACGCGTGTTTGACCTCAAGCATGATCCCGGCGGGCTGGTCGATGTCGAGTTCATCATCCAGTATCTGGTGCTTGGCTATTCGCATCAGCACGCCGAACTTACCGGCAACCTAGGCAATATTGCGCTGCTGAAGATCGCGGGCGGCCTTGGTCTGATTCCGGCGAATATCGCCGAGGAAGTTCGCAATGCCTACCGCGACTATCGTCGCATGCAGCACGCGCTGCGCCTGAATGGCGCCCGGCCGCGCGTGGCTCCCGAAACGGTGCAGCAGCGCGTCGATTCCGTGCGCGAACTGTGGCGCGTGGTTTTTGAAACTTGATCGTATTCCAGGAGTGATTCATGCCCGTCAACTACGCTACCCCCGCCCCTGAAGCTTTGCTCCCCGTTGCCGGCGTTCGTCTCGGCACGGCGGAGGCGGGCATACGCAAGAAGAACCGGCGCGATTTGACGCTGATCGAGTTCGCGCCGGGCAGCCACGCCGCCGGCGTGTTCACGCAGAATCGCTGTTGCGCTGCGCCGGTCACCTTGTGCCGGGAACATCTGGCGACCGACGGCAGCATTCGTGCGCTGGTGATCAACACCGGCATCGCCAACGCCGCCACCGGCGAGCAGGGTATGCGCGCCGCGCGCGACACCTGCGACGCCGTGGCGCGCATGCTGGGCTGCAGGGCGGATGAAGTGCTGCCGTTCTCGACCGGTGTGATCCTCGAACACCTGCCGGTCGATCGCCTGATCGCCGGTCTGCCGGCGGCGCAGGCGGATCTGGCCGCCGATCACTGGCACGCCGCGGCGCACGCGATCATGACCACGGATACCGTGGCCAAGGCCGCCAGTCGCCGTGTCACCAGCGCCGATTGTCAATTCACGGTCACCGGCATCAGCAAGGGCGCCGGCATGATCCGCCCCAACATGGCGACCATGCTTGGCTTTGTCGCCACCGATGCCGGCATTGCTCCCGCCCTGTTGCAGAAGCTGGCGAAGGACGCCGCCGACGCGTCCTTCAACTGCATCACCGTGGATGGCGACACGTCAACCAACGACTCCTTCGTCGTCATCGCCACCGGCGCATCCGGTTGCATGATCGACAGCGAGGCGTCGCCGCACTGGCCGGCGGTACGCGACGCGGTGATCGGTGTGGCACAGGAACTGGCGCAGGCGATTGTGCGCGACGGCGAGGGCGCGACCAAGTTCATCACGGTAAGAGTCGGCGGTGGCGGGACGGCGGAGGAATGCCGTCTGGTGGCGTATGCCATCGGCCACTCGCCGCTGGTGAAGACCGCGTTCTTCGCCTCCGATCCGAATCTCGGCCGGATCCTTGCGGCGATAGGCTATGCCGGTATTGCCGACCTGGATGCGGCCGGCGTGCGCGTCTGGCTGGGCAGTGGTGCTGAGGAAGTGCTGGTTTCGGAGAACGGCGGCCGGGCCGACAGCTATCGTGAGGAAGACGGCTCGCGCATCATGCAGGCCGCCGAAATTACCGTGCGCGCCGATCTGGGGCGGGGCGTTGCGCAAGCCACCGTCTGGACTTGCGATCTTTCGTACGACTACGTCAAGATCAACGCCGACTACCGGTCCTGATGCCCCTGCGGAGCGGGCCAAGCCACTCCGGATAGCCGGCCTTCAAGAGCCGTTTTGCGCGGCTACGTTACAGCTTCCGTCGCCGAGTCCAGGACGAAGCGGTTGCGGCCGGCGTGTTTGGCTTTGTAGAGCGCGCCGTCGGCCGAGGAGATGAGGCTTTCCCGTGTCATGTCGGGTCGCGGAAGTGAAGTGGCGACGCCGATGCTCAGCGACACGTGACCGCCTTCTCCGCCGCTATGGGGAATGGCCAGTTCGGCGACGCGCTCGAGAATTCGATTGGCGACGATGCTGGCTCCCATTGCATCGGTTGCGGACAGGATCACGGCAAACTCCTCACCGCCGTAGCGGGCGACCAGATCGCCCGGGCGAAGCACCACTTCCTCGAGCACCTTGGCAATTTGCTGCAGGCAGTGGTCGCCGGCCTGATGCCCGTAGGTATCGTTGAAGCGCTTGAAGTGATCGACATCGATCATGAGCAACGACAGGGTGCGCAAATCGCGACGCTCGCGCTTCCATTCGTTGCCCAGCTTTTCGTCAAAGCTGCGGCGGTTGGCAATTCCCGTCAGGCCGTCACGGGTGGCCAATTGTTCAAGCGCGGTCTGCGCCCGGCGGTGATCGGTCATGTCGCGCAGGGTTTCAATGACCGCCAGCAGTTTTCCGTCGGCGTCATAGATGGGGCCCGCGTCGATGGCGAGATAGAGTTCGGTACCGAGGCAGGGCATGATGCACCAGTTTTCCGCGTGAGCGCCGAAAGCCGGGCCGGTGGGATCGTTGTGGGCGACGTAGAGCGCTTCGACTTCTTTCATGCGGCCTTGCACCAGCAAATCAGCGAGGCAGGGCCGCGGCGAATCATAAAAGGCGCGCCAATGCTCGCGGGTGCCGATGAGTTCGACCGCCGGTACGCCGGTCAGTCGTTCGCAGGCCTTGTTCCAGATCAGCACATTGCAGTCGGCGTCGAGCACGAAGGTGGGCACCACCAGATGCTGCACCAGGTTGACGGCGAAACTCTGGCCGAGATCGCCTACGCCTCCCGTCGGCGGCTTCCCTGTTTTTTTTTCTGCCATCACTCCCCCGGAACAGCCTTGTCCAATCGCTCATTCTAGCAACTTCCATCTCGGCTAAGATGCTGGCTTCAATCCGCCGCCGGGGACGCGGGGTTCGACCGCATCGGCGTGCATTTGTCCAAATGGAAAGGAAAGCGAAATCATGAGTGAGCAGCAGGCGCGATTCGAGCGGGCCATGACGCTCTTTGACGCTGCCAACGCGGAAGATCCCAATCAGCAGGAAGGCCAGCCGAAGGAGCTTCTCTACGCCAAGCGCATGTCGGACATGCTTCAGCGCTTTGCGCCCGATGCATCGGAGGCGGTGAGGCTCGCCGTCCGGGCCCAGCACATCCGGCGCTGGACCGTGCCCCGCAGCAGCTACCCGATGACCAAGGAAGGCTACTACGCGTGGCGCACGGGGCTGTACAAGTTTCACGCCGAAACAGCAGGCGCCCTGATGCGGCAGGCAGGCTGCGACGATGCCCTGATCGAGCGCGTCATGGCGGCCGTGAGCAAACGCGGCCTCAAGGTCAATCCGGAAACCCAGTTGCTGGAGGACGTCACGGACCTGGTGTTCATCGAGCACTACATGCTCGGCTTTGCCGGCAGCAAGCCGGATTACGACGAAGAGAAGTGGCTGGTCATCGTGCGCAAGACGTGGAGCAAAATGTCGGATGCGGCACACCGGTTTGCCTTGTCGGGAGCCATCAGGCTGCCCGAGGCATTGCTGCCGTTGATCAACAAGGCTGTCACTGAAACAAGGAGCGCGTCATGAACGTTGGATTCATCGGTCTCGGGCTCATGGGTCGTCCCATGGCCCTGCATCTGGAAAAGGCTGGTCACGCACTGCATCTTTGGGCGCGGCGTCCCGAATCGCTGGCGCCCTTTGCGGCCGTCAATGCGAAGACGCACGCGACACCGGCCCAAGTGGCGGCGCATGCAGAAGTGGTGATCGTCATGGTCGCCGATGCACCGGATGTCGAAAATGTCTGCCTCGGCAAGGATGGTCTGGCGGCGGGCGGCAAGCCCGGCCTGATCGTGGTCGACATGTCCACCATCAACCCGAATGCCGCACGCACCATCGGCCAGCGCCTGGCGGAAAAGGGTATCGAGTTCGTCGATGCTCCCGTGTCGGGGGGTGAAACCGGCGCCATCAATGCAGCGCTGACGGTGATGGTTGGCGGCACGCCGGCGGCTTTCGAGAAGGTGACGCCCCTGCTGGAGAAGATGGGCAAGTCGGTTACGCTGATCGGCGACTCGGGCGCCGGCCAGGTGGCCAAGGCCTGCAATCAGATCCTCACCGGGGTCGGCGTGCTGGCGGTGGCCGAGGCCTTCAACTTCGCGGCGAAGAGCGGCGTCGATCCGGCCAAGGTGCGCGAGGCTCTGCTCGGCGGTTTTGCTTACTCGAAGATTCTCGAGAACCACGGCCAGCGCATGCTCGACCGCAACTTCAAGCCGGGCTTCAAGGCCTGGATGCACCAGAAGGATTTGCGCATCGTCATGGAAGAGGCGCACCGCCTTGGACTCATGTTGCCATCGGCGGCGGCGACGGCACAGGTATTCAACGCCATTGTTGGCAGCGGCATGGGTGAGAACGATTCGATCTCCGCGCTCATGCTGCTGGAGAAGATGAGCTCGCCGGAGTAGTCGTCATGCGTTTGGGATTCATCGGCTTCGGTGCCATGGGCCGCCCGATGGCGGAACATTTGCTGAGGGCCGGGCACGAGCTGTTGGTCTGGAGTCGCCGTCCCGTCAGCGCCGAGTTCCTGTTGGCACAGGGCGCGACCTGGTGCGATTCGCCGGCCGCGGTGGCAGGGGCGAGTGAAGTTGTTTGCACCAACGTGACCGGCAGTGCCGATGTCGAGGCGCTCGCCGGCGAACTGGCGCAAGGCTTTTCCATCGGCAGCATTCATCTGGATTTTTCTACTATCGCTCCGGGCGCGGCGCGGCGCATCGCCGCCGCCTATGCCCGGCGCGGCGTCGATTTCGTCGATGCGCCAGTGTCGGGTGGGAGTGGCGGTGCGCAGGCCGCCACGCTGTCGATCATGTGGGGCGGAAAGTCGACGCTGGCGACACGCCTGCAGCCGCTATTCGAGGTGCTGGGCAAGACCATCGTGCGCATTGGCGAGGTTGGCGCCGGTCAAGTCGCCAAAGCCTGTAATCAGATGGTGATGGTGGCGGCGATCGAGGCGTGCGCGGAGGCGGCGCGACTTGCCGAGGCTGCCGGCGTGGATTTCGCGAAGGTGCGCACGGCGATGCTCGGCGGCTCGGCCGGCTCCCGCGTGCTCGATGTATTCGGTGGCCGCATGGCCGCACGCGACTTCAAGGCCGGGGTTGAAGCGCGCCTGCACCACAAGGACTATGCGTTGCTGATGGACGAGGCGACCCGAATCGGTGCTGCCCTGCCGGCGTCGGCCGCCGTGTGGCAGCAACTCAATGCGCTGATGGCGCAGGGTTGGGGGCGGGACGACACCTCGTCGCTGCTGCGCGTGCTCGAAGCAGGTACCGAACTGGATCCGGCGCAGTGAGCAGCAGGGCACTGGTTTCGGCTCCGAAGAAGGCCGCACTCGAACTCAACGCGATCTTCGAGAACGCCACGATCGGAATTCTGTTTACCCACAATCGCCGCCTGATCCAGGCCAATCGCTTGTGCGCGGAAATGTTCGGCTATACATTGAAAGAATTCGTCGATCAGCCGGCGCTGATCCTCTATGCCGATCAGGAGGCCTACTCTGTTTTGGGACGTGAGGCCGGCCCGGTGCTGGCTGCCGGGCTTCCCTTCCGTACCGAGACGCAACTCAAGCGCAAGGACGGCAGCCTGTTCTGGTGCCGTGTGTCGGCCAAGGCGATTGATCCTCATCATCCGCGCGACGGCACCTTGTGGATGATCGAGGACATCGCCGAGGATCGCCTGATGATCGATGCCCTCGAGCGCAGCACCCGTGAGTTGTCGGCGATTCTGGATACCGCATCGGCGGGCATTGCGGTGGTGCGCAACCGGGCCTTTGTGCGCTGCAATCGCCGCTTCGAGGAGATATTCGACCTGCCCGCAGGTTCCTTGCTGGGCCAGTCTGCGCGACGGCTGTTCAACAGCGAAGAGGAATTCCAGCGTACCGGCGAACAGATTTATGCCGAGTTTGCTGCTGGCATAGTGCATCGCCGCGAGCAACTATTCATGCGTCGCGATGGCCGCGCGACGTGGCTGCGCGTTAGCGGCAGCGCCTTTGATCAGGCGAATCCGCACGCGGGCTCGGTATGGGTAACGGAAGACTTCACGGCAACGCGTGAGGCGGAAGCGCGCGCGCGGCAGGCGTTCGACGAGCAGCAGCTGATTTTCGACAACGCGGCGGTGGGCATCCTGTTTGCGCGGGATCGCATGGTACAGCGCTGTAATCGACGGCTGGCGGAGATTTTCGGCTATGAGCCGGAGGAGCTGATGGGGCGCTCGACGCGGGTGTTCTATCTCAACGAGGAGGACTACCAGCGCCACGGTGCGGAGGCCCTTCCGGTGCTTATGGCCGGTGGCACCTTCATCGGCGAGAACCGGGTGCGGCACAAGGATGGTCATGCGTTCTGGGTGCGCGCCACCGGACGCCAGGTCGCCGGGCAGACCGATAGTATCGACCTGACCTGGATTTTCGAGGACGTCACCGAGCGACATCAGGCGGAGGAGGCCTTGCTGCGCGCCCATGATGAGCTTGAACAGCGGGTGGTCGAGCGCACCGCCGAACTGGCGAGCGCCAACACGCAGCTGCAGGAAGAAGTGTTCGAGCGGATGCAGGCCGAGCAGCGCATCTGGCATCTCGCCCACCATGACGGCTTGACCGGCCTGCCCAATCGCACCCTGCTGCACGATCGGCTGGAGCAGGCATTGGCGCAGGCGCAGCGCAGCCGGCATCGCGTCGCCGTGATGTTTCTCGACCTCGATCGTTTCAAGAACATCAACGATAGCCTGGGCCACGCCATCGGCGACGAGTTGCTCAAGCATGTCGCCGAGCGGCTGAAGAGCGTGGTGCGTGCTGTCGATACGGTGTCGCGCCTGGGCGGCGACGAGTTCGTTATCGTGTTGCACGAAGTGTCGTCGCCCGATGACGTCGTGCAGGTGGCGGAAAAGATTGTCGGCGCGCTGGCGTCGGCGGTGAGCATAGAGGGCCATCAGCTGCGGGCGACGCCGTCCATCGGTATCAGCATCTTTCCCGATGACGGTGACGAGGTTTTCGGCCTCATGAAGAGTGCCGACACGGCGATGTATCACGCCAAGGCGGCCGGGCGCAACAACTTCCAGTTCTTCGCCCGGGCGATGAACGAGCAGGCAGAGCACTTCTTTTCCTTGGAGAACCGGCTGCGCCAGGCGATCGAGTCCGGGCAACTGCTGCTGCACTATCAGCCCCTGATCGATTGGCGGCGGCGCGCCGTATGCGGCATGGAGGCACTGGTGCGCTGGAACGATCCGCAGGATGGATTGATCGAGCCGGGCGAGTTCATTCCGATCGCCGAGGAAACCGGGCTCATCGTGCCTATCGGTGAATGGGTGCTGGCCGAGGCGCTGAGACAGAATCGCGCCTGGCAGCAGGAAGGGCGTCCTCTGCTGCCCATCTCGGTCAACCTTTCGCCGCGCCAGTTCCGGCAGAAGAACCTGATCGAGACCGTGCGCCGGGCCCTGCTGGATACGGGGCAGCCGGCCCGGCTGCTGGAACTGGAGATCACCGAAACGACCCTGATGCAGGACATCGACGAAACCCGCGACAAACTCCAGGAGATCGCTGCCATGGGAGTGCGCTTGGCGATTGACGATTTCGGTACCGGGTATTCCAGCCTGAGTTATCTCAAGCGTTTTCCGGTGCATAAGCTGAAAGTTGATCAGAGCTTCGTGCGTGATCTCACCGTCGATCCGGAAGACGCGGCGATCGTCACTGCGGTTATCGGCCTGGCGAGAAGCCTGGGCCTGGACACACTGGCCGAGGGCGTCGAAACCAGGGAACAGCTGGATGTCCTGCTCGGCCTCGGCTGTGAAAAATTTCAGGGCTATCTTTTCTCGCGCCCGCTACCGCCGACCTTCGTTGACGGGATCTTCCATCCACCGCTGATCGGGGGTTCCAAGGCATAATGGAGGCATCGTTCAATCAACACTCTGGAGCAAGGCAATGAGTCAGACCACCACGGCCAGCGGGCTTGTCATTGAAGATCTGATTGTCGGTGAAGGTGCAGAAGCCTGCGCCGGGCAGACGGTTTCCGTGCACTATACGGGCTGGCTCACCGACGGTTCGAAATTCGATTCGAGCAAGGATCGCAACGAGCCCTTCGAGTTTCCGCTCGGTGGTCGGAGCGTCATCGCCGGATGGGATGAAGGCGTGCAGGGCATGAAGATCGGCGGTACGCGAAAACTGACGATACCGCCTTCACTGGGCTACGGCACTCGTGGCGCAGGCGGTGTGATTCCGCCCAATGCGACGCTGGTGTTCGAGGTCGAACTGCTCGGGCTGGATTGAAGAAAACGGACGGTGGTTTGCCGGCGCCGCGCGCCGTCGTTGCTGCTGTCTCCTGAATTGCCGTGGCACTTTTTCTTCCTTCCCGTCTGCCGAATGTCGGCACCACGATCTTTACGGTCATGTCGCGGCTTGCCGCGGAGCATGGTGCCATCAATCTTTCGCAGGGTTTCCCTGATTTTTCGCCGTCACCGCGACTGCTCGATCGCGTGACCCATCACATGGCGGTGGGCGCCAATCAGTATCCGCCGATGGCGGGAGTGCCCTCCTTGCGCGAGGCCATTGCGGAGAAGGTGGCGCGGCTCTACCTCGCCACCTATGATCCGGACACCGAAGTCACGGTGACCGCGGGGGCGACCCAGGCGATCTATACCGCCATCGCCGCCTGTGTAAGGCCCGGCGACGAGGTGATCGTCTTCGCACCGGTCTACGATTCCTATGTGCCGGGCATCGAGCTCAACGGCGGCCATGCGGTATATGCGCATTTGCGCTTTCCCGAGTTCAAGCCCGACTGGGATGAAGTTCGCGCCCTCATCACCCCGCGCACACGGATGATCATCATCAATTCGCCGCACAACCCGAGCGGGTCGGTATGGTCGGCGGACGACATGGCGATGCTGGAATCGCTGGTGCGGGACACCAAGATCGTTGTCGTCAGCGACGAAGTTTACGAGCATGTGGTGTTCGATCAGAACGAGGGCGGCAAGGAAAGGCTGCGCCACGAAAGCGTAACGCGTTATCCGGGGCTGCGCGAGCGCAGCAAGACCTACCACGTGACCGGCTGGAAAGTCGCCTACTGCCTCGCGCCGCGAGCCCTGATGAATGAGTTTCGCAAGGCGCATCAGTTCATCGTCTTCACCGTGCACCACCCGGCGCAACTTGCGCTGGCCGATTTCATGCGCGAGCAGCCGGAGTTTGCAGACAATCTGGCGAGCTTCTATCAGGCCAAGCGCGATTTCTTCCGCCAGCAACTGGAGGGCTCACGCTTTGTCCTGCTGCCCTGCGCCGGCACCTACTTCCAGTTGGCGACCTATGCCGCGATCAGCGATGAGCCGGACACCCGCTTTGTCCAGCGGCTGACCAAGGAGCACGGCGTTGCCGCGATTCCCGTTTCGGCGTTCAACCCCGACGGCGAGGATCAGCGCGTGATCCGTTTTTGCTTCGCGAAGAATGAAGCGACACTGGCGGCGGCAGGGGAACGATTGCGGGCGCTTTAGTCGCCGCATCGCCAGCGCCGACTTTTCGACACAGCCTGCGCTCGAATGGACGGGGCTTTGCCCGCCTCGCCTTGCGTGACGGGGTTTCCCCTTCGGGGGCCGTCAATTCCGCTTCGCGGGCAGGCGATCACTAGGATACCGTCCGCGCACCCCGCGCGGACATAAAAAAGACCCGACGCCTTGCGGGGTCGGGTCTGAAACCAGCCCTTTTGCGGGGCCGGAGGAGGAGACGTTGTGAAAGTCGCTTAGGCGGCTTTCTTGGCCTTCGGCGCGTTGGTGCCGACAGCCTTGACGGTTGCGGTGGTAGCAGCAGCAACATTGGCTTCAGCGATTTCAGCGACTTGCTTGGCAGCCTTGGTCATGCTGTCGTAGGCCGAGTTGGCGGCGGCAATCGCCGACTTCACGGCAGCCACGGCGACATCGGAACCAGCCGGGGCGTTCTTGGCTGCCTTGTCGAGGGCGGACGATACATTCTTGTTGATTTCGGAAAACTGGCCTTCAACAACCTTCGACAGTTCTTCCTGGGTCTGGGTGGCGATCTCATACACGCTGCGCGAGTAGGCAACAGCCTTCTCGACGGCGGGCTGAGCCAGCGTGGTCTGCATGGCAACCAGTTGCTGCACGTCCTTGACGGCGAGCAGAGCCTTGGCGCTGGCAACGCTGTCTTCCAGCATGGCGCGGGCGGTGTTGAGGTTCAGAGCGGCAAGGCGCTCGGCGCTGGCGAAAGCTGTGTTGGCGATGGTCAGCAGGGTTTCTACGTTGGCCTTGTTGGCGCTGGCGAATTGTTCGGTGGTGGCGTTCATGGTTATCTCCTGAAATTGGACTCAAAAAAGTGCGCGAAATTTATATTTGTCTTGCTCACCCCTGTTTGCCGGGGCGATGTTGCAGTGCATCATGGTTCGTATTATAGGGGTGAACGCCGTCATGTCAAGAGTTTTTTGGTGCGATGCAACAAAAAATTGACAACGGTAGGAATATCCAATGAAACAGTGGGTTGCTAAATAAGAAAAGGCCCCGAAGGGCCTTGGATGGTGCGATGCGAAGGCGTATTTAGCCGTCGCGGAAGACGGGCTTGCGCTTTTCGACGAAGGCCGCCATGCCCTCCTTCTGGTCGGCCAGGGCAAAGGCCGAATGGAAGGTGCGGCGCTCGAACAGCAGGCCTTCCTGCAGGCTGGATTCGTAGG
>JAPLRA010000058.1:0-7394 GCA_026399445.1 Sulfuritalea sp. | reverse complement strand
CGGCGCGCTCAGCCTCCTGGGCGTCGATGAAGCGGGCGGTGAGGCACATGTCCATGGCCTTGGCCTTGCCCACGGCGCGCGGCAGGCGCTGGGTGCCACCGGCGCCGGGGAGGATGCCGAGTTTGATCTCGGGCTGACCGAATTTGGCTGTGTCTGCCGCATAGATCATGTCGCACATCATCGCCAGTTCGCAGCCACCGCCCAGCGCAAAGCCGGCCACTGCGGCGATGATCGGCTTGCGGCAGCGGATGATACGGTCCCAGTTGCGGCTGATGTAATTGGCCTTGTAGACGTCCATGAAGTTCCAGCCGGCCATGGCGCCGATGTCGGCGCCCGCCGCGAAGGCCTTCTCCGAGCCGGTGATGACGATGCAGCCGATGTTCGCATCGGCTTCGAAGCTGTCGAGCGCGGCGCCGAGTTCGTCGATCAGCGTGTCGTTGAGGGCGTTCATGGCCTTGGGCCTGTTGAGCGTGATGAGCCCGACCTTGCCGCGCGTTTCGACGAGGATGTTTTCGTAACTCACTGCGCGGTCTCCTGGCGGGGGGTGGCGATGGTCTGGGCGCCTTTCAGCACAGGTGCCATGGTCGCAGCGGGGCGCGCGGATGCAGGCGGCGTGGCGGCGTCCTTGTTCTTCGGCTGGATCACGGCGCGTACACGATCAGTACTGCCCGGCTTCGCGCGCGTGCCGTTGGCGCCGCTGGTGACAAAGTAGTTCTCAGTCCTCGCGTCATAGGAAATGAACTGGCCGCGAACCTCGTCGAGACCGCTCTTGACCCAGGCGTGATTGAAGAATTCGGTCTTCTCGGCCTTGGCATCGTGCTCGATGCGTTCGCCTTCGCCCTCGATGTAGTCGTCCTGGCCCTCGCGCTTCTGCTTGAAGCGCGGCGGTGTGCTGGCGGTGCCGGTGGCGACGCCGCGTTGATAGCCGTCGTCGTCCTGGGTGACGACGATGCGCTCGGCACGGATGATCAACGTGCCCTTGACCAGTTGCACGTTGCCTTCGAAGACCTGGACCTTCTTCACGTCATCGACGGAAACCCGGTCGGCTTCAATATTGACCGGTTTGTCGCGGTCAGCTTTTTCCGCGCGCGCCGCAGTGGCGGCGAGCATGAGGCCGGCAATGCCGGCAATGGCGGCGAGTCGAAGAAAATATCTCATGGTGTCTCGGTCCGGTTGCGATGGAGGGTGCCGGTAACGCGGCCGCGCAGGACCGAGATGCCGGATCGGTTGTCGATATCGAGTCCGCTGCCATTCAGGATGCTTTTCCCCTGGGTAATGACCACCGGATCGTTGCTGTGTCCCTTTTCGTCATCGGGGAAAACCTTCAGCGTTCTCGTTTCAAGCACGGTAGAGGGCGAACCGGTCTCCGCGCTGTGGCGAATGACCCGGACGTTATCGACCAGATCGACTTCCTTGCCGTCCTTGCCGATGTAGGCCATGCGCGCAAATATCTCGGTGGGCGGCTGTTGATGGTAGGTGATGTGCGGCGTCGCGACGATGGTCGTGTCGTCGTCGGGGTAATGCAGCAGATTGTCGGCGACGACGGTATGTTGCAGCTTGCCGTCGGCATCGAAGCGGCGCACCTCGAAGCGTTCGACCCAGTAGTCGGGATCGTGCCGCAGCGGGCCGCGCGGATTGTCGCCCTGAATCACCCGGTTGAGCCAGAAGGTCAGCGCGGCCAGCAGCACCAGCATGGCCAGCGGAAACAGGGAGGCGGCGCGATCTTTCACGCGAGATATTCCGCCATGGCCGCATCCCACTTGCCCTGGGCACGAATGATCAGGTCGCAGACCTCGCGCACGGCGCCGCGACCGCCGCCCGTGCTTGCGACGTAGTCGACGCGGGCGAGGACTTCGCCGTGCGCATCCGCGACCGCGGCCGAAAAACCGCAGGCGCGCAGGATCGGCAGGTCCACCACGTCGTCACCCATGTAGCCGGTTTGTGCCGGTTGGATTCCGCGCTGCGCCGCCAGTGCGATCAGCAGCGCGCGTTTGTCGTCGACGCCCATGTGCAGCTCGGTGATACCAAGGTTCTGGGCGCGCAGTTCGAGCGCGCGCGAACTGCGCCCGCTGATGATGACCACTTCGACGCCGGCCCGCTGCAACATCTTGATGCCATGGAGGACCAGTTTGGCCGCTTTGTTCGCGGCCGCAGTTACGATGCTGTTCATCAGACGACTTTCGCCCGGAACAGGTCGTGCATGTTCAGTGCGCCGCATAGTGCGCCGGCGTCATCCTTCACCAGCAGCTGGTTGATCTTGTTGGCTTCCATCATCTCCACCGCTTCGACGGCGAGGCGCCGCGGCCCGATGCTGCGGGGATTGCGCGTCATGACTTCAGACACCGGCGTCGAACGCAAGTCGCCGAAGCGTTCCATGGCGCGCCGCAGGTCGCCGTCGGTAAAGATGCCGGTGATGCTCGCTGCGGCATCGAGTATCACCGCCATGCCCATGCCGCCCTTGGTCATGGCCGCCAACGCTACCGGAACCAGCTCATTTTCGGCCAGCGTCGGCACATCGATCTGCATGACGTCGGCGACGTGGGTGAGCAGCTTGCGGCCCAGCGCGCCGCCCGGGTGGGAGCGGGCGAAGTCCTCGGCACCGAAGCCGCGGGCGTCGAGCAGTGCGACGGCCAGTGCATCGCCCAGCGCAAGCGCGGCGGTGGTGCTGGCGGTTGGCGCCAGATTCAGCGGGCAGGCTTCCTGATCGACGCGGGCGTCGAGGTGGATGTCGGCTTCCTGTGCCAGCGACGAAGTTTCGTTGCCGGTGATGGCGATCAGCTTGCCGCCCAGTCGCTTCACCAGGGGCACGATGGTCAGCAACTCGTCGTTCTCGCCCGAATTGGAAATGGCGATCAATACGTCGTCGCGGGTGATCATGCCCAGGTCGCCATGGACGGCCTCGGCGGCATGGACAAAATAAGCCGGGGTGCCGGTGCTGGCGAAGGTGGCCGCCAGTTTTCGGGCAATGTGGCCGGACTTGCCGATGCCGCTGACGACGACGCGACCGCGGCTCTCCAGTATCAAAGCGACAGCCGCGCAAAACTCCGGCCCGATGCGCCGCGCCAGCGCCGCGACCGCTGCAGCTTCGATCTCGAGCACCTGGCGGCCCATGGCTACGACGCGGGCATCGTCAGGAACGCGAGCAGCAAGAGGCTGAATGGCTTGGTTCATCGGGGGCTGGCGTTTATGATGGAACCAAATTATAGCAACCACGCTCCCCCATCCCGTTCCATGACCGACACCCTGCCCCTGATTCTGCTGTTGCTCGCCGCCGCGGTCGTCGTCGTGGTTGTCTTCCGCATGCTCGGCCTGCCCCCGATCATGGGCTACCTATTGGTGGGCGCCGCCCTCGGACCCCATGCCGCGGGCTGGGTGCCGGACACCGAGCAGACGAGGCATCTCGCTGAATTCGGCGTGGTATTCCTGATGTTCAGCATCGGCCTCGAATTTTCGCTGGCGCGCCTGTACAGCATGAAGCGCATCGTTTTCGGCCTCGGTCTGGCCCAGGTACTGGTGAGCGTACTGGTGGCGACCCTGCTGGCGCGGCTTGCCGGCATTCCCTGGCTGGCCGGCATCGCGCTGGGCGGTGCGTTGGCCATGTCATCAACGGCGATGCTGTCCAAGCTGCTGACCGAACGCGGAGAACTCGATGCGCCGCACGGCCGCGAAGTGATCGGCGTTCTGCTGTTCCAGGACATCGCCGTGGTGCCGCTGCTGGTGCTGATTCCGGCGCTGTCGCAGCCGCTCGAGGCGATGGCCGAGGCCCTGCTGCTGGCGGCGTTCAAGGCCACCGTGCTGCTGACCCTGGTGCTGTTCATCGGGCAGCGGGCCCTATCCGCATGGTTCCATCTGGTGGCGCGCAGAAAATCAGCCGAGCTTTTCATGCTCAATGTGCTGCTGATTACCCTTGGCTTGGCCTGGCTGACCGAACTGGCGGGGCTGTCCCTGGCGCTGGGCGCCTTCACGGCCGGCATGCTGATCGGCGAAACCGAATACCGCTATCAGGTGGAAGAAGACATCAAGCCCTTCCGTGATGTGCTGCTGGGCTTGTTTTTCGTCGCCATCGGCATGCGCCTCAATGTGCCGCAGATACTCGGTCAGTGGCCGTTGGTGGCCGGCATCCTGGCGGCGCTGGTGGCGCTCAAGTTGCTGGTCGTGGGCATCTTTTCAAGGCTGCTGGGAAGTTCGCCGGGCACGGCGCTACGTAGCGGCCTGTGGCTGTGTGCCGGCGGCGAGTTCGGCTTCGTCATTCTTGCGCGCAGTGGCGATGTGGGCCTGCTTAACGCGCCGACGCTGCAGCCGGTGCTGGCGGCCATGGTGCTCTCGTTACTGATGGCGCCGCTGATCGTGCATTTCTCCGACCGCCTGGTGTTTCGTTTTGTCGCCTCGGAATGGCTGCTGCGCTCGATGCAACTGACGCAACTCGCCGCGCAGTCGCTGGGCACGGACAAGCACGCGATCCTGTGCGGCTACGGGCGCACCGGCCAGCATCTGGCGCGTTTTCTCGAAGCCGAGGGCGTTTCCTTCATGGCGCTCGACCTCGATCCCGAGCGCGTGCGCGAAGCCAGCATCGCTGCCGAATCGGTCTTCTACGGCGATTCGTCGAAGAAGGAAACCTTGCTGGCAGCAGGCTTGTCGCGCGCCAGCGTGGTGATCATCACCTTCGCCGACATCGACGCCGCATTGCGGGTAATCCACCGGGTGAGGGAGCTGCGCCCCGATGTCGCCATCGTGTCGCGCGCCCGGGAGCAGGACGACATCGAAAAGCTCTACGCCGCCGGCGCGGCCGAAGTTGTGCCGGAGGCGCTGGAGTCGAGCGTGATGCTGGCCACCCATGCGCTGGCACTGTCGGGCATACCGATGCACAAGGTGATCAAGCGCCTGCGCGAAATGCGCGAGCAGCACTATTCCCTGTTGCGCGGCTTCTTCCATGGCGCCACCGACGCCGGCGCCCATCTGGCCGATGCCGACCAGCCGCGCCTGCATGCCGTGACCCTGACACCGGGTACCTGGGCCATCGGCCGCCGGGTCGGCGAAATCGACCTGGGAAAAGTTATGCGAAGCGGTATCCACGCGGACGGCGCCGGCGTTACGGCGATTCGCCGCCGTTCGCAGCGCGCGCTCAAACTGGAGCCGCAACTGGAGTTGATCGAAGGCGACGTGGTGGTGCTGATCGGAACCGCGGCAGCGGTAACGGTGGGGGAGGAAGTTTTGCTGCGTGGGAAATGATAACGGCCCCGAAGGGCCGCTATCTGGTTGATATTGCCGCAGCGCTTAGTAGGCTACGCAGACCGTGAACAATGTCGCGTCATCAGCGGGTAGTACCGTGTAAGGGGCCGCCGCAGTTGCCAGCTCGCCACCCGCACTGGTACCCAGTACCCGGACAGTGCCGGTCGAGGTGTTCCCATCATCGATGGTGGTATCGATCTGGCGGGCAAAGCGACCTTGTATGCCGGAAGAGCAGATGAAAAAGTTTGCAGCCCATGTCGAACCCGTAATTACCGCATCACCAGTGATGCCCATGCGCCCGCCGTCAGCGTTGCGCGGATTGTAGAGATCCGATGCTACCGGCGCACCAGCGGGGATGGTGGGGTCACCGGTCGCCAAGCCAGCAAGACGCACGTGCTGCCAGAACAGATAGGTCTCGTCGGTCTTGGTCAGGCTGTTCCAGGCGCCGTTGATGCGGGCATTGCCAACGTCTGCCAGGTTCCTGACCCTTCAGCACGCCGCCCAGCAGTAGGCCGATAATGACCAGCACGATGGCGATTTCAACGAGGGTAAAACCGGATTGTTTGCTTCTCATGATCATCTCCCCTGTGGGGTGGTTGTTTGACGATGTAACTCTAGCATTTATCGTACCACTGATTCAATCAGTGTTTAAACAATCGGTTATCGCGGGAATTGTTTCTATCTTAATAACTATCTGTCGAATATTGGACAGGTTCGTCAGCTATTTGGCAGATACTTAACTCGCGGGTCGGGCAGAATGGGTTTTCCTTTTCTGGCCCGCGCCCTGGCGGCAAACGCATCCTGTGCCGATTTCGTCTTTTCCTGCAGTGCTGTCGTCGCGGCTGATTGTCGTGCGGCGAGGATTGCTGCTCGCGTTGCTGCTGGCCCTCTATTTTGTTCTGTTGCAGGGCCCGGACACATGGCTTGGCAAGACGCTCTTCATCGCCCATCTGGGCCTGTTCATGCTCTGGCAGCCGTTTGTGCATGCCGCGCAGCGTCTGTCGCTTACCTGGGTCCTCGGTTTGGCCGTCGTCGTCCTGGCCGGCGTGCTCTTCCTGAGGGCCTGGATGCTGCTGTTGTGGATCATGATGCTGGCGGGCATTGTCGGTGGCAAGGTACTGCTGTTCGGCGCGCGCGCGCCTCGGCTGTTCTACTTGATGGCGCTCGCCTTTCTGGTGGTGGCGCTGTTTTTGATGGCGGCTCCGCTGGCGGTGCCGATGGCGAAGCCGCCCGGGTCGATTCTGTCGGTTGGTTATGTCGGCTTGCCGCTGCTTCTTGTGGTGATGGCGCTGCTGCCGCCCGGCAGGGAAGCCGACAGCACGCGCGAAGTGGTCGATTTTGTCTACAGCCTGTTTGTCTTCCTGCTGCTGGCGGTGCTGATGCTGGGCAGCCTCGCGGCGATGCTGCTGCTGGGCAGTGCTTATACCGAGGCGCTGCTGCAAGCCCTGATGTCGACGGGGCTGATGCTGCTGCTGCTTGGCGTGGCGTGGAATCCGCATTCGGGGTTTTCCGGGATCGGCGCCCTGTTTTCGCGCTACTTGATGTCGGTCGGATTACCGGTCGAGCAATGGTTGCAGGCGCTGGCCAATCTCGCGCAGCGTGAAGAGGACCCGCAGAAATTCCTTCAACAGGCGTGCGACGAAATAGCGACACGACTGACGTGGGTGAAGGGAGGGGAATGGATCGCCGGAAAGGACCACGGGCGTTTTGGCGTGACCGACGGCCGTCGCTGGGAGTTTCGCCACGGCGACATGATGCTGGTTTTCTACACGGTGCATGGCCTGTCGCCTACCCTGATTTGGCACTGCAACCTCCTGGCGCAGTTGTTGGCGGAGTTTCACGCCGACAAGCAGCGTGCTTTGGCCCTCAAGCAGCTTTCCTACATGCAGGCGGTGCATGAGACCGGAGCGCGGCTCACGCACGATGTGAAGAACCTTTTGCAATCGCTGAATGCGCTCTGTTCGGCCGGCCTCGAGCCCGGCGCCGAGTCATCGCTGGAGTATCAGTCGTTGTTGCGGCGGCAGTTGCCGGCGATCACGGGGCGGCTTGCCGAGACCCTGTTCAGACTGAATGTGCCGCAAAGTCTGGTGCGGGCGAGCAGGGTCTCCGCGGAGGCCTGGTGGCAGGAGGTTCGACAGCCAATGGGGGTGATGGACTGGATCGAG
>JAPLRA010000003.1 GCA_026399445.1 Sulfuritalea sp. | reverse complement strand
TCGAATCACGACACCTTCAGGGGTTTCGTCGAATGGCACGGCATCCCCTTTCACCATGTGCCGGTGACGACCGACAACAAGGCCGCTGCCTATGCCGAGGTGCGGCGCCTGTTCGAGGAAGTCCAGGGCGACACGATGGTGCTCGCGCGTTACATGCAGATCCTGTCACCCGAACTATGCGCCGCCTATCCGGGGCGGATCCTCAACATCCACCACAGCTTCCTGCCTTCGTTTGTCGGCGCCAAGCCTTACCACCACGCCTACACCCGCGGCGTCAAGCTGATCGGCGCCACCTGCCACTACGTCACCGAAGCGCTCGACCAGGGTCCGATCATCGAACAGGACGTGATCCGCATCGACCATTCCGACTCAGTCGAGGACATGGTGCGCTACGGCAAGGACATCGAAAAGACCGTCCTCGCGCGCGGCGTGCGCTATCACCTGGGGCATTCGCGTTGGTTGTTTTGGTGGTGCTTCTGACCGGCCAGGTGCTGGCCGAAGACAACCGACAGGTGGCAACGCGGGCCCCTCCCGCCAAGGAAGCGCTGCGCGAGGAAATGCTCGCCAACCTGCTGGCCATCAACGAAATCCTGACGCTGATGGCCGCCGGCAAGATCAAGGAAGCCGGCCAGGCGGCCGAAGCTTCACTCGGGCAATCCGCTCAGGGCAAACATCGCGACAAGCCCTTCGATGCACGTCCGGGACCGCACATGCCGCCAGCCATGCATGGGGTCGGCATGGACGGCCACCGCGCCGCCAGCGAATTCGCCAAGGCGGCGGCGAGCGGTGACCGCGAGAAGGCTTTGAGCTTGCTGCCCAATCTGACTGCTGCCTGCGTCGCCTGCCACTATTCCTGGCGGACGCGCTAACTTAGTCCGCGGCGGTTCGTTGCGGCCTGTGGCCGGCAAGCCACATTCTCATTTCACCGCAAAGCAATAGAACAGCCCTTCGCCACCCGTGGGACGAATTTTTTCCGGGCTGCAGCCAAGCGTCGGGTGGGCCGAATTCCAGGAAACCGCCCATGGGGCGTCGAGGGGGCCCGCGCGATCATGGTGGCCGGTCATCGCGGCGCCATCAGCCCCGCTCTTGGTCCAGTTGCCGCAGGTCATGTCGGCGAAGGGGGCTCCGGGAAAGGCCGTCCCGTCGGGTCGTGAGCCGGTCAGGATGTCATGTGTATTGGGCTTCTCCGTGCGGCCGTTTACGGGCTGGCCCTTTTCGTCCAATGCCGTCTGCTTGTTCAGGTTGCTGCCCGCCGAGTGCAATTCGATGACATTCCACGCGATCACTACGCCCTTGGCGTTCTGCCACGGTCCATTGCCGATGCGGTCGCGCGCATTGATGAAGTTCGTATCGGCCAGCTTCGCTGCCTGCGTGCTCAGGTAGGCACGCCAGGGACGATCACCGCCACCAGCCGCCTGCGCAAGCGTTTGGCAGTGCCGGTCGGCGCCCTCGAGGCCGCCCAGGTCGCCGCCCTTGCCGGGGCCGACGCTGGTCACAAAGAAGGTCATGTCCTTTGGACCGGGCTGAATGCTTGCACAACCCGCTACGCCAATTGCACTGGCGGCAGCCAGCCCAGCGATTCTCGTCATTTTGCTCATCACGTTCTCCTCTCGATTGGATTTGGTTTGGAAGCCAGATACAAAGCGCGCCGCTCAAAGCTTCAGCAGTGGTAAAGCTAATGCAATATTCGCGGAATGGCGGAACAGTTGATATCAGGTCTCTGTCTGAATCGTGTTGCGAATGATCCCGACCCCGGTAATCTCGGTCTCCATGACGTCGCCGGGCTTGAGGAATTCCGGTGGTTTCCTGCTGTAGCCGACACCCGGCGGAGTTCCCGTCGCGATGATGTCGCCGGGCTCGAGCGTCAGGCCGCGGGACAGTTCGGCAATGATGCGTGGAATCTTGAAATACATCTGCTTGTAGCTTGCGTTCTGCTTCTCGACGCCATTGACCCGACAGATGATGCGCACATCGTCCAGAGTCACGCCGGCGGCGGTGACGATCCATGGCCCCATCGGTCCGTAGCCATCGAGGCTCTTGCCCTTGAACCACTGCCCGCCATGGCGCTTCTGCTGCACTTCGCGAACGGTGGTGTCGTTGAACGCCGCATAGCCGAACACGTAGTCCATCGCCTTTTCTTCCGAAATATTGCGCCCCCGCTTGCCGATCACCACGGCGAGTTCAGCCTCCCAATCGGCGGTAGCCGTAAAGGACGGATCGTAAGGGATGGCATCGAAAGGCCCGTTCATCGTATGCGTCGCCTTGCTGAAGAAAACCGGATTGTCCGGCAGCTTGCTCACTCCCTTGTCGGCACGCGCCTCCCGGCCCTCTTCAAAATGTTCCAGGTAGTTCCAGCCGACGCAGTAGATATTTCGTTCCGGCCGCGGAATCGGCGACAGGAATTCCACCTGACTGACTGTCAGCGCTCCGGGTTTCATCGCACCCGCCTTGTCCGCCAGGGCTTTCGCCTGGGCGACGCCCTTGTCGCCGCTGGCCAGCATGGAGATCATCGAATTGGGCGCAAAGGCGAGGGTCATGCGCTGGCGCTTGGCTTCGCTCTCGATGTCGATCACGCGGCCATCGTCGAGGACGATGGCCAGCCTCGCGGCACCGCCTTCCTTGAATTTGCAGGTGGCGATCCGGAGCCCTACCTTGCTCGACAAGGGTGCGACGGATTTGACATTCTCCGCAAGGGAAGCCTTGGCCCCTTGGGCGTTCGCGTCCAGTTGAACGCCCATCAGGGCGCCACCCACGGTAGTTGCACCGATCTTCAGCAAATCACGACGACGTTGGTCCATTTTGATCTCCAGGAATGGTCTGTTGCACGTGCTGCCGCTGGATTTACTCCGTATGCCGGCAGCGATAATGTTGTGACGTGTTTCTCAAAGCGGTGTAGCGATTTCCATCGTGCCGGCTTCCAGCAGGTAGCGCGTTGTTGCATCCAGGTGCCGGGTCATCAGGTCGACGACGCATTTCGCGTCCCGCCCCATCGCGGCCTTGAGCAGTCTTTGATGCTCATTTGCAATATTGCGCCGGGTGGCCGACATTCTCATCGACAGGCGGCGATAGCGCTCCGCCTGCGTGTATAGCTGAGCGCGAAGCTTCAAGAGCCAGGGGCTGTCGCAGGCCGCAACAAGGGCCAAATGAAACGCGTCGTGGGCGGCCTCCCACTCGTCGCTGATGGTGGCTTCCGTCGGTACGGCATTTTTTGGCGTGCGAAGCAGGCGGTGTCCCGCGGCAACCAGATTGGCCTCCCAGTCGACGCCACCGAAGGCCAGGGATTTGCGCAGGCAGAGCGACTCGATCTCGGTCCGCGCCTTCATCAGGTCCACCAGATCAGCGGTCGAGACCGGCGCAACCCGGAATCCGCGCTGCGCCTGCGCGACGACGAGGTCATCCGAAGCAAGTCGCGAAAGGGCTTCCCGAACCGCGCCCAGACTGACGCCGTAGTTTGCGCAAAGCACGTTGATATTGAGTTTCTGGCCCGGCGACAAGCGGCAGGAGACGATGTCCCGACGCAATTTCTGATAGACATCCTCGGACAGGCTGCGGGCATAGGCAGGAGAGCGTGGCGATGTCATGCTGGCGACCGGGAAATCAATAAATATATTTTTGCCTTAATAGTCTATTGTGTCAAGGCTGCCGGCCGGGAACGGGCAGCGGCCTGGCGATTGCCGCCGAGAACCGAAACGTCGCGAAGGAAAGCGGGATAATTCAAACGCTATGGATGCTTCCGGAAACAGCCCCATCCCCAACCGGGCCGAAACGCTGAACGTGCTTCGGCTGATGGGCGACTATGCGCCGATGCTGATGCTTAGAGGCGATGCGGATGGCTATGGCGACCGCTGGTCCATTGACGTACACCCGGTACAGCCGGCTATCGCCACCTACCTGATGCAATCAAGCTATCTTGTCGATACCGGCGCAACGGAATTGGGCGCCAGAAAACTTGCCTTGACGGAATCGGGCGTCGAGTTTCGAAAGGACGGTCTGCTCTGGTGGAGCAAACTCGGCCTGTTCGAGAAGCTGAAGATCATGGCCCTCGGCTGACGTGAATTCAATTTCCGCAGCGGCCGGAGCAGAGCGGCGTGCTACTCCAGGTTCTGCACCTGCTCGCGCATCTGCTCGATCAGCAGTTTGAGTTCAAGGGCGATGGCGGTAACTTCGCCCGAGACCGACTTGGAGGCCAGCGTATTGGCCTCGCGATTGAGTTCCTGCATCAGGAAATCCAGCCGCTTGCCGACCGCGCCACCCTTCTTCAGCACGCGCTCGAGTTCGTCCATGTGGGTCACCAGCCGCGCGATTTCCTCGGCGACATCGATCTTGGCGGCAAAGACGCCGACTTCCTGGCGGATGCGCTCCTCGTCGAGATTCGCCACCGCCTCGCGCAGCTTGGTGGAAAGCCGTTCGCGATAGGCGGCCAGCGCGGCCGGCAGCAGCGGTTCGGCGGCACTCACCTGCTCGCGCATGCGCGCGGCGCGGTCGCGCAGCACGTCGGCCAGCTTGGCGCCCTCGCGTTCGCGGGTGGCGACAAACTCGTCGAGCAGTTTGGCGAACAGT
>JAPLRA010000445.1 GCA_026399445.1 Sulfuritalea sp. | reverse complement strand
GAAGCTACCGCCGGCAGACGCAGAATACGCAGCGCCGCCTCTTTCAGGTCAACGTCGGCGACATCCAGCGGCGGCATCGAAACAGCATGACGGCGCGCATCGCGATGCAGCTTTGGCGCCTTGCCGAGCAGAACTTCCATCGGCATGTCCACCGGCATGTTGCCGAAGTGGTCGTCCTTCACCGTGAGTTGCCCGTCGTTCGTGGCGACACCCAGCACCGCGAACGGGCAGCGCTCGCGTTCACAAAGGGCGCGGAATTCGGCCAGCCGCTCGGGAGCAATCGCCAGCACGTAACGTTCCTGCGCCTCGTTGCTCCAGATTTCACGCGGACTCATGCCGGGCTCTTCACTGGGCAACGCGCGCAGATCAAAGGCCGCGCCGCAACCCGCATCGTTGGCGAGTTCGGGCATGGCATTGGAGATTCCGCCGGCACCGACATCGTGAACAGCGAGGATGGGATTGCTGTCGCCCTGTTGCCAGCAGCGATCAATGACTTCCTGTGCGCGCCGCTGGATCTCCGGATTGCCGCGTTGCACTGACGCGAAATCCAGGTCTGCGGTATTGGAGCCGGTCGCCATCGACGACGCCGCGCCGCCCCCCAATCCGATCAGCATGCCGGGGCCACCCAACTGGATCAACAAGCTGCCGGCGGGGAACCTGATCTTGAAACAATGTTCGGCGGCAATGTTGCCCAGCCCTCCTGCAATCATGATCGGCTTGTGGTAGCCGCGCATCTCGCCGCAGAACTCCTGCTCGAAACTGCGGAAATAGCCCGCGAGGTTGGGCCGGCCGAACTCGTTGTTGAAGGCTGCGGCGCCGATCGGGCCTTCGATCATGATGTCCAGCGCCGATGCGATGCGATCAGGCTTGCCGTAGCCGGATTCCCATGGCTGGACGTGGCCCGGAATCCTCAGGTCGGATACCGAAAACCCGCACAGGCCCGCCTTGGGCTTGGAGCCACGGCCGGTGGCTCCTTCGTCGCGAATCTCACCGCCCGATCCGGTAGCTGCACCGGGAAAAGGCGAGATCGCCGTCGGATGGTTGTGTGTCTCGACCTTGGCCAGGATGTGCGTGGTCTGTTCGCTGTAGGCATACTCGTACCCCTTGGCGTCATCGCCGCGCGGATAGAAGCGCCGGATGGGGGCCCCTTCGATCACCGCGGCATTATCCGAATAGGCCACGACCGTGCCTTGAGGATGGGCCTTGTGCGTTTCACGGATCATGCCGAACAGGGACAAGGGCTGCAGCTCGCCATCCACCGTCCAACTGGCGTTGAATATCTTGTGTCGGCAATGCTCCGAATTGGCCTGCGCGAACATCATGAGTTCGACATCGGTGGGATTGCGCTGCAGTTTGCCGAAGTTCTCGATCAGGTAGTCGATCTCGTCCGCGGAAAGCGCCAGGCCCAATTCGCTGTTGGCTTTGACCAGTGCATCGCGCCCGCCGCCAAGGATATCCACGCACGTCAGCGGTTGTGGCGCGACATGGTGGAAAAGAGCTTTCGCCGCATCGACCGAAGTCAGCACGGATTCGGTCATGCGATCATGGAGCCGTATCGCCAGCGCCGACTTTTTCTCGGCGGCGACCGACCCGGTGACACTAAAGGCCGTGCCGCGCTCAATGCGCTTCACCGACGAAAATCCGCAGTTCCGGGCGATGTCGGTGGCCTTGGAACTCCACGGCGAGATCGTGCCCAGGCGCGGCGTCACCAGCAGCAGGTCTCCACCAGGCGCCGCCGGCAACGTCGTGGGAACCCCCAGCAAGTCCTTCAGACGAACCGTTTCATCCGCATCCAGCGGCACTTCCAGTTCAATGAAATACCAATGTTCGGCAGCCAGTCCGATGCCGGAAACCGTTTCGCCGACGGACTTCTGCAGACGCGCGAGGCGGGACGCCGAAAACGCAGCCGTACCGCGCAGGGCAATGAATTCAGCCATGATGGGAAAAGAGGGGCGGGTGAAATTCTGGATGGGAATACGTGCTGCGGATTATACCCTCAGGCGGATACCGGCCTTGCGGGCGCGGCGCGTCCGAAATTGCATTTGCCGGCGAAGCCTGAGAAACTGCAGGAGGACACCCCCCCTCTGGACACACTTGCCCATGAACCCACTGCCGTCTCCCTCAATCGTGCACATGATTGCCGCGCTCACGGATCACCGTGACATGGATCTGCTCGAGGCCAGTCTGCTGAAGACAGTCGACGAATTGGTCGCACCGAATTGGGCACTCATTTACCACATCGGCAACGACG
The DNA here is from genome assembly GCA_026399445.1 of Sulfuritalea sp. Classification (GTDB taxonomy): domain Bacteria; phylum Pseudomonadota; class Gammaproteobacteria; order Burkholderiales; family Rhodocyclaceae; genus Sulfuritalea. Next base: position 5,943 of record JAPLRA010000445.1, on the reverse strand, counting down.
AAGTTCCGGAACTCTCCACCTCACTTTACGACGGAGAAATTTCTCAAACAGATGTTTCTGAGCCATTTTCCACACTGTTCAGTACCAAAGACGTAACCTCATTTCCGATCATGAGCCATGCGCGCAAAGTGCTCGGCTACCTGCTGGTGCACCGCACGCCGCAACTCACGAGCGACGAACAAGCCCTGATGACAGACCTGTTCCGCGTCTACGACAACTACATGGCGGTTCTCAGAGATTCGCAGATTGACCGGCTCACGGGACTTCTGAACCGTCGCACCTTCGACGACCAACTCGACCGCGCACTGGGTCTCATTCGCCGGGCCTATCTTGAAAAGGCCTCGGACAAAAGCAATCGCAAGGTAGGTGAAGGCAACGGCTGTTTCTTCATGGGCGAGATCGACATCGATCACTTCAAGAACGTCAACGACCGGTTTGGCCACCTGCATGGCGACGAGGTATTGACCATCCTCGCCGGCATCCTGCAAAACGCCTTCCGCAAGACTGATCTGATCTATCGCTTCGGCGGCGAAGAGTTCGTCGTGATTGTCTACGTTGATGACCGCGATGATGCCGAAATCACCTTCGAGCGCCTTCGTCGCTCCATCGAAAACCAGGTCTTTCCGCAGGTCGGCAAGGTAACCGTGAGCGTGGGCATTACCGAAATCAAGGACACGTCGATTCCCGTCGAACTGCTCGGCCGCGCCGATCAGGCGCTTTACTATGCCAAGACCCACGGTCGTAATCAGGTTTGCTTCTACGAAGCCCTGGTCGCCAGCAACCGGATTACGGTCCATTGCGCGGCAAATGACGTAAACCCTTCCAACGCTGCCGAGGGTTGATCCAGCAAGGCATGAAGTGCGATCGGATTCCCGCCCGCTGACTGTTGTGATGAGTCCGTTTTCCTTTGACGCGGGTGTCTCTGACTTTCAGGAGAAGGTTCTCCAGGCGTCCTTGCGCGCGCCGGTGCTGGTCGACTTCTGGGCGGAGTGGTGCGCGCCCTGCAAGATGCTCAAGCCCGTGCTCGAAAAACTGGCTGACGAGTATGGCGGGCGCTTTCTCCTCGCCAAGATTGACTCGGACCGGAACCAGGAACTCGCCGCGCGCTATGGCGTGCGCGGCATCCCCAACGTAAAGGCCTTCGTCAATGGCGAGATGGTCAATGAATTCACCGGAGCGCTGCCCGAAGCACAAATCCGCAGCTTCATCGACAGCCTGATGCCTTCTCCCGCCGAACCGCTGCGCATAGCCGCACGGGAGGCGCGCGCCAAGGGCGAACCCGAGGTCGCATGCTCGCTTCTGATCGATGCAGCAGAACTCGATCCGGCGAGTGAGGCCGTTCAGCTTGATCTCGCCGAAATCAACCTTGACCTGCAGAACGCAGAAGCCGCGCGCGCAATTCTCGGCGGACAGGAACACAAGGCCTCCAATCTCGCCCGCCTGCACGCCCTGCAAGCCAGGCTCAAGCTGGTAACCGCCGGCGCGGGTGCCAATTCCGCGGCGCTGATCGCCCGCGTTGCCGCCAACCCCGGTGATCTGGATGCGCGCCTGCAACTGGCCCAAACGCTGGCTCTGGCACATGATTACAGGGCAGCGCTGGAACACCTGCTCGACATCGTGCGTCGTGACCGCAAATGGCAGGACGAGGCCGCCCGCAAAGCCATGCTCGATCTGTTTGTGCTCCTGAGTGTCGACCATGCGCACGATGATCTGATACGCGCATTCCGCATCGCGCTGGCGCGTACGCTGAACTGAAACACCACCCGGCCCGGTCTGCCGGAGTCGAAAATCGCAAACCCCTATGTCACTGCATCAATGTGCGCCGTCATTTCCACAGACGCGATAGGCGTTGCGAGTCGTTTCCTTCACGTCATAGAGTGCTGCATCGGCATTGTGCTGAAGCGCTTCGACATCCATGCCATGTTCGGGGAACATCGCGACACCGATGCTGCACGAGATGTGGGCAACACCTGCTTTCAGTTCGAATGGACGGGCCAGATCGGCAACAATTCGAGCGGCGACCTCTTCCACCTCCGCGCGTGACCCGACTTCGGTCAGGATAGCAGCGAACTCATCACCGCCCAACCGCGCGATGGTATCGGCGGCCCGAACGCTGAGACGCAGGCGATGGGCCGTCTCGACCAGCAAATCATCCCCGGCTGCATGGCCAAGCGTATCGTTAACCGGCTTGAAGTGATCAAGATCGATGAAGCACAATGCAAAGCTGCGACCATGGCGCTGTGCCTGCGAGATGGCAACCCGCAAACGGTCGGCAAAAAGCGTCCGATTCGGCAGGTCGGTGAGGGGATCATGGTAGGCCTGATGGCGCAGTGCCTCTTCCAGTTCCTTGCGCCGCGTGATGTCCGTAAGTGTCGCCACGAAACGCACCGGCTGACCACCGCCGGTGATCCGGGTAATCGACAACCAGACGACGAACAGTTCGCCGCTCTTGCGCCGGTTCCAGACCTCGCCCTGCCAGCAGCCATTCTGCTTCAGGGCTTGCCACATCTCGTCAAAGAACTCCTGTGAGTGCCGACCCGATTTGAGCACCGACGACGCCTTGCCGAGCACCTCGCTCTCGGCATAACCGGTAATCAGGGAAAAGGCTGGATTGACCCGAACGATAAGGCCCGCTTCGTCGGTAACGATGATTGCTTCCGCCGCGTTGGCAAACACCGCCGCCGCCAGCTCGCGCTCAGCAACTTCTCGAGCCAGACCCTCGTTGGCTTCAGAGAGGGAACGCGTACGTTCGGTGATCACCTGCTCCTGTTCACCGGTGAGGCGTTCCAGCGCCATTAAGTGGCGACGCGTTCGCGCCAGCAGCAAATGCAGCAAGGTCAGAACAACCAACAGCACCAGGGCGTGCACCGCGCTGATACGGACAAGTTCGCCATCGCGGATTTCCAGCGCATGCGCAGCCGGCATCGTCACTGAAATCCCACCGCGGATCTCTCCAATCCGGTAGCCCTGTTTTTCGTGACAAACCAGACAGGCCTTCTTGACTTTGAGGGGCGCCATGTAGCGATGCACGGGCTCGGTGCCCGGAATCAGTTCGACAATCTCGCTCAGGCCGGCCTCGAAGCGGCGCAGCGCCTCCGCCTCCCAGGCATCCGGCGCGTTGGCCGGGCGGATCGGATTGAGGCTGGTGATATGCAACTGGACACCGCCCGCCTGCTGCGCAATTTCGGATAACTGACGGGTCATGAAGGCCGGATTGACCATCGTCAGAGCGCGCCCATCCTGCGTCACCACATCGCGCCGCGGATGCTCAAGATAAGGATTGGGCTGCGTGCTTTTGGTGACCGGCACATAGACGCCGCCATGGCGGGCATTCCAGTCGCGAGTCATTTCCACCAACTGAAACAATGTGGCGCCCCGCTCGCGCGCCATCGCATGCATCGTGGTCTCGGTCCGCTTCCAGTCGAGCACCAGAGAAGCCAGCACGCTGCAAGCAACGACCGCAAACAGCATCACCGCAAACAATAGCCGTGACAGCTTGCTGTAGGTCGATGAAAGTCCCGACGATGTACCCATCGCGTAATTATGCACTGTGCCGGACCCGGGCGAAACTGCGCGGCGCGCCGCGCAGGCTGCGGCACCGCTGCATGCCCTGGCTCGCCCCAATCAGCCCTTGATCCTTGCCACCAGAGCTTTTGCGTACTGGTCGGTGGTAGAGCCACCGCCCAGGTCGCCGGTACGCACCTTGTCCTTGTTCAATACATCATTGATGGCTTGGCGCAGGCGATCGCCGAGATCCTTGCGCTCCACATGATCGAGCATCATGGCGGCGGCCATCAGCAACGCGGTGGGATTGGCAATCCCCTTGCCGGCAATATCGGGAGCAGAGCCATGCACGGCCTCGAAAATGGCTGCGGTCTTGCCGATGTTGGCACCCGGGGCCATGCCCAGGCCGCCCACCAGACCGGCGATTTCGTCCGAAAGAATGTCGCCGAACAGGTTGGTGGTGACCAGCACGTCGAATTGCCACGGGTTCATCACCAGTTTCATGGCACAGGCGTCGATGATGACTTCCTCGAACTGGATTTGGCCCTTGTAGTGCTCCTCATACATCTGCTGCGCGGTTTCAAGAAAGATGCCGGTCAGCGCTTTCATGATGTTGGCCTTGTGCACCACGGTGACTTTCTTGCGACCGTTGGCGATGGCGTAGTCGAACGCGAACGTGAGGATGTTGCGGCAGCCCTGACGGGTATTGATGCCGGTGGCCATGCCGACCGCATGTGGATCGCCATCGATGGGAACGTAATGCTCGTAACCCATGTACAAGCCTTCGATGTTCTCGCGACACAGAATCAGGTCGATGTTTTCGAAACGTCCACCAGGCATCAGCGATTTGGCCGGTCGCAGGTTGGCGTAAAGCTGGAATTTCTCGCGCAAACGCACGTTGGATGAGCGATAGCCGCCACCCGACGGGGTTTCCAGTGGCCCCTTGAGCGCGAGCCGGGTCCGCTCGATCGAATCCAGCGTGACCTGCGGCAACGGATCGCCAAAGGCCGTGACACCCGCGAGCCCTGCAACGTGAGTTTCCCATTGAAAGGGAGCACCGAGGGCCTCGAGAACTTCAAGGGTTGCGGCGGTAATCTCCGGGCCAATGCCGTCTCCCGGAATCAGCGTGGCAGGAATAAGGGTCTGGGTTGCGCTCATCTGGATCTCCGTACTGTCGGCAAGGAATGCAAAAATGAATATGGCGCCGGTTCATCAAGGGTCGGCAGCCATGATGTCAAGGCACCTGTTCGACGAGGATGCCATGGGCGGCTTAATCTCCGCTTACAGCCGACCTGGGAGGGGGCCGTGACCCTGCTCATGTTCCAGGGCCGGTATCAGACTGCTCCTGCAGCGAGATAGCTATTGAGCCGCTCTCAACGCGGGCAGCGCCGATTGACGCAGCATGGACGAAGCGCCCAGCCACCCTGCAACGACGACCAGAACCATGCCGGAAAGCAGGCCGATGACCCACAGGCCCGGCTGCGGCAGGTAATCGAGACGGAAGGCAAAGCGTGCGAGGCCCCAGCCGATAAGGCTGGCGGCAATGCCGGCGAGCAGGCCGGCGAGAGCGCCCAGTGCGGCAAACTCCGCCAGCAGGGCAGCGGACAACTGACGGCTGCGGGCGCCCAGCGCGCGCAGCACGGCCAATTCATGGCGACGCTCGTCGCTGCTGGCTTGCAGCGCGGCGTAGAGCACCGCAAGCCCTGCCAGCACAGCGAAGCCGAATACCAGTTGCACGGCACGGGCCACCTGATCAATGGTCGCATGCAGTTGCTTGACCAGTGCCGCAACATCGATCACGGTCAGATTGGGAAAAGCACGCACCAGTTCGGGTATGGCCGCGGCCTTGTCGGCGGGCAGGTGAAAACTGGTGATGTAACTGGCAGGAAATGCCTGCAGCACGTCGGGCGGCGACATGACGAAGAAATTGACCCGCATCGAATCCCAGTCGAGTTTTCTCAGACTGGTAATCACTGCCTCGACCCGATTGCCCGCGATATCGTAGACCAATCGATCGCCAAGCTTCAGATTCAGCGTCTCGGCCAGACCCTGCTCCACCGAAAACTCGGCCGCCTGCGTGACGCCATGCCATCGCCCCCCGCTAACGGTGTTGCCGGCGGGAAGGGCCGCCGACCATGACAGGTTGAACTCGCGATCGACCAGGCGCTGGGCGCGGTCGTCGGCGTAGCTTTCCGGCCCGACGGCCTGAGCATTGACCTGCACCAGACGGCCCCGCACCATCGGCTCCATTTCCGGCGCCGGCAATCCCCTGGCCTTGAAAAAGTCGGCGATGGCGACACGCTGATCGGGCTGGATATTGATCGCGAAACGATTGGGTGCATCAGCCGGCACACGCGCCAGCCAGCTATCCAGCAGATCGCCGCGCGCCACGGTGAGCAGCAGCAAGGCCGTAAGGCCCAGTGCCAATGCCACCGCCTG
>JAPLRA010000381.1:6975-10108 GCA_026399445.1 Sulfuritalea sp. | reverse complement strand
TAGGCCGCCACCGACGCGGTGCTGACGATCACGCCACGCTCGCCCGCCGCATTCGGCGCACCCTGGCTCATGACTTCGGAAGCGAGGCGGATCATGTTGAACGAACCGACCAGATTCACCGTGATGGTCTTGGCAAACGTATCCAGCGAATGCGGGCCGTTCTTGCCCAGCACCTTCTCCGCCGTCGCGATGCCGGCGCAATTGACCAGCCCGTGCAGGCCGCCGAAAGCTGCCAGCGCTTCCGCGACACAGGCCTTGGCACTGGCCTCGTCGGCGACGTTGGTGGCGACGAAGCGCGCATTGCCGCCCAGTTCCGCCGCCAGCGCCTTGCCGGCTGCTTCGTTGAGGTCGGCCAGGATCACCTTGCCGCCCTGCGCCACCAGCATCCGCGCTGTACCGGCGCCGAGGCCCGAAGCCCCGCCGGTGATGATGAAAACACTGTCCTTGATCTGCATGAGCGCTCCGAAATGAAGCTGGGCCTGCCGACCGGAAAGGAGGCAGGCCCAGAGATTTGGTGCTGTTGGCCGGAATCGAACTGGCGACCTACTGATTACGAATCAGTTGCTCTACCAACTGAGCTACAACAGCGTCCTGAAAGGCGGCAGATTATACCTGCTCGCCTTGCTGCATGGCAACGCGCCTGCCGCCTGTCGGCCGACGGATTGCCTTGCCCCATGTTGCAGGCGCTTGTTAGACTGCACGAGTATGTGTTGGCGCCAATACCGACCTGCGCCATATCAACCAAACCGGCAGCACGTCCATCCATGCCATGAAAATCGCCGAACTGCTCCAATCCTTGTCCGATAGCCAGGTTCAGTATGTGCTGGTTGGCGGCTTGGCCGTCCAGTTACACGGCTTTTTGCGTGCCACGTTCGATATCGACCTGGTTCTGGAAATGAACGATGAAAACCTGGTGCGGTTCATCGATGTCGCCAAGAGTTACGGTTTGACACCGGGCATCCCGGTCCCGATTGACTCCCTGAGAAATGCCGACCAGATTGGTCAATGGCATCGCGAAAAAGGCATGCTGGCGTTTTCTCTGAGGGAGCCCCAAACCGGAGGTGGCGTGGTGGATGTGCTGGTGCGTCCCGACGTGACGTTCGAGAGATTGTTTGCCAATGCGGTGGAGGGAACCCTGTTCGGTCGGCGCGTGCCGATCGCCTCAATTGACGATTTGCTGGCAATGAAGCGCATCGCCAACCGGCCCAAGGATCGACTCGACATCGAAGCTCTCGAAAAAATTCTGCGCGGAGAAGATCCGAATGAATGAAACGAAGCCACGCGAGCGGACCTCGATTTCGGAAGCGCTGATGCTTGCCCGTCTTGCCCAGTCCGAACAAATGCGCGAGTTCTTCATCGAGATGTGGCTGCAAAATCCTGCCATGGCGGGAAAGACCGGGGCCCGAGTGCGGGCGATGCTGTCGCCGCTTGTCGCCGTTCCGCCAACGCCGACTTTTGAACCTGTGAGCCGCACGGAGCGAAGGATCACGCCATGAAGTCTCTTTTCCTGCACCTCAGGACAAGGTGGTCTGGCCCGTTTTTCGGTCTGTCGCTGTTGCGAAAACTGGTCTGGCTCATGGTCCTGGCGCTGTACCCTGCGCTCGCCAATGCGGTGACCTATGCCAATGCATCGACAACCTATGGCTGGATAGACGCTTCAACCCACACCAAACTGGGACCCACGACCGGCGGAGTCTATTCGCCCACTTACAGCTTCAGCAACACCGGCGGTTGCGGCTCGAACGTGCCGTATATCGACGACAGCATGTCGAGCAATATCCCCATCGGCTTCACCTTCATGTACGGCGGCGTGAATTTCAACAGCGTACGAATCCAGAGTAACGGTCGCCTGCAGTTCAACAACAACATCACCTGTGGCTATGGCAGTCCGGTCACCCAACTGCCTTACCCCGATGCCGGCCTGAACTACACCATGCGCATTTACGGTGGCGACCTCGACCCGTCTTTGCAATCCGAGATAGGTGGAGGCTACGTTACCAACTGCGTCAGCCGCGCTGCCTGCTACGTGAGCTATGCCACGATCGGCACCGCGCCCTATCGCAGCTTTGTCGTTACATGGAGCAACGTCCCTGAATGGACTTCTTTTGCTTCCGCGACGGGCAGCTATAACGTACAAGTCATCCTGCAGGAAAACGGCGAGTTCGTCTATCAATACGGCGCCAACACGCCCGGCCCCGGCAATACTGTCGGTCAAGTCGGCTGGCAGGCGGACTCGAATGACTATGCAGTACCCCAGACCGGCTATCCGGCAAACAACACGGCAATCAAGTTTTCGATACCCCAACCGGTTGCCGAATACCGCATGGAACAACCCAGCTGGAGCGCTGCGGCGGGACAGATCCTCGACACCAGCGGCCGCGGCAATCATGCCTCGCGCATCGGCGCAGCGCAGACCACGGCAACCGGCTATCTCTGCCGCGGCGCCCTGATTCCGTCAAACAACAACACTGGCACGATAGACGCAATCAACACCAACCTCGCCGTACCCACGGCATTAGGGGGTGCCGGCACCATCACCTTCTGGTACAAGCCAGCCAACTGGGCGAGCAATGGCAATCAGGATGCCCAGTTGTTCGACGCCACAACCGCAAGTCCCGACTGGTTCTTTCTCGTCAAGCGAAGGATAGACAATTCGAACGTGCGTTTGCGCTTCGTGATCCGCGACAGCGCAGGTAACGACCAGATTGCGGAGACAGGAAACCTGACCAACGCCGTCCTCTCCGGAACCGGATGGGTGCATATCGCCGTGAGTTGGAATTTCAATGCCCTGGCCGGAGCCAACCAGGATCACATGCGCATCTATGTGAACGGAGCGCAGACCCTCCAGACGACATTCACCACCGCCGGTACCGTGTCGGCCGGCATAGGCACGCTCTACGTCGGCGACAACCGTTCGGGAACGGTCGGCAGCAGCGGCACCGGCCGGTCCGCCGACGGCACCCTCGACGAGGTGCGGCTCTACAACTACGAGGGTGGCCTGGCGCTGGTGCAGCGAGACAAGGATCAGGGCGGCACCGCCTGCCTCGCACACTATGCCATCAGCCATGCCGGCACCGCCAGGGCCTGCGATGTCGTGCCGATAACCATCACCGCGCATGACAGCAGCCACAAC
>JAPLRA010000381.1:0-6937 GCA_026399445.1 Sulfuritalea sp. | reverse complement strand
TCAACCGGCAAGGGCGACTGGTCGCTGCTCAGCGGCTACGGCGTCCTGAACAACGGCACGGCGGATGATGGCATCGCCACCTATCTGTTCAACGGGGAATATCAGGCCATTTTCGGCCTCGCCCACACCACCCCGGGGAACGTCAACATCAACGTCACCGATGGCCAGACCGCGGAAAGCGAGGACCCGCTGCTAACCCTGACATCCTGTTCCGCGGTCGCCAAATTCAACGCCTGCCACAACTACGCAAGCGGCAATTGCTCCACGGCGGCTGGCAGGCTTTACACGCGGCTGGCAGGCGCCGCATTCGCGACCGACGTGGTCTCACTCGATAGCTTGGGGGTTCTGGACAACACATTTACCGGCAAAGCCGTTGTCTCCTTGATCGCCCGCGCCACGACGGGTGCCGTCGATGCCGCCAATTGCTTTGCGCCCGACTTCACGCAGACGCTGGACAACGCCGCCACCAGCTTCGTGGCCGGAAAGCTGACCGTGAATGGCACAGTGGTAAAGGCCTATCCCGATGCCCGGATCAAGGTGGTCTGCGACGCGACGAACTGCCCGCCCTCTGGAATTACCGCGTGCAGCGCGGACAATTTCGCCATCCGCCCGGCGCAGGCGGCGGTTTCATCATAAAGGGAACTACCTCAACCTCGGCCACCGATGCCTACGCGGGGACGCTGACCCAGGATGCAAGCAAGCTGACCGCCCAGGACACCAGCCAGGACACGCTCCAGCAAGGCGGAGGCACCGTGGGCACGCTCTCGCTCGCATCGTTTGCCGCGAACCAGAATCCAGCCGTCACCAATGCCACCTACACCGAGGTCGGGTATCTGTATTTCGCCCCCGGGGCCTATCGCGATGACGCGTTCACGTCCGTAGATCAGCCCGGCGGGTGCGTCGCCACCAATACCTGCGATTGCGTCACCAGCACCACAAGCGATGCCAACCTCGCCGACACTCTCTCCGGCGGCAAGTACGGTTGCTCGATCGGCAACACGGCTGCAGCATCCTTTGGTCGCTTCAGGACCGATCATTTCGATACCACGGTCACCAATGCCTGCGTCGTAGGCGGTTTCACCTATTCCGGCCAACCCTTCCCGCTCAAGGTGACGGCGAAGAATGCGGCAGGCGGGACCACCGCCAACTACACCGGTGCTTTTGCCAAGACCGTCACGCTCTCGGATGCCAACGGGGCGGCAGGCGCCTTCAATCCGCTCACGCTGACGGCGGGCAATTTTGTCGGCGGCGTTGCCGACCTGACAGCCGCGCCGAGCGTGGCATTCACCTATACCAGCAAACTGACCGCCCCATCTACGCTCAAGGTCCGGGTGACGAATACCGAGGGCAACTCGAGCACCGGTGCCGAGGGAACGGCGGCCCTTCGCAGCGGACGCCTGCGCATGTCCAATGCCTTCGGCTCGGAACGGTTGCCACTGCCAATGACCGCGCAGGTCGAGTACTACAACAATAGCGTTTGGCAACTCAATACCGACGACAACTGCACAACCCTCGCAACCCTGGCGGGGCCGTCATCTGCCTTGACGCTCAGCCCATCGGGTACCACGACACCGCGCTGTAACGATAGTACTTGTAACGCGACATCAACCGGTGTCCTCTGCAATTCGGCGGCCACGAGCGTAGCCAACGGGCGCGTCGGGCTCTGTTTGCCGGCTCCCACGCCGCTGGGCTCGCAGGGTTACGTCGACGTGCCCTTCGCACCGCCAGCCTATCTGACGAGTCCCTCGGCTCGCGCCAGCTTTGGCCTTTACAACCCGGTTGGCAACTCAAGAAAAATCATTTACCGCAGGGAAGTCCGGTGAGGTGTGCGCCGATGTTGACGCCAACACATTTCCCGCGGCACGGCCAATTCGGCTTCACCCTGGTCGAACTGATTGTTACCATGATCATCATCGGCATCATGGCAGTCTCCGTGCTCCCCCGTTTCAGTGGGTTGAGCGACTTCGACGCCAAGGGATTCCATGATCAGACCGTGGCCCAACTCCGGTTTGCGCAGAAGACCGCGTTGGCACAGCGGCGGACGGTCTGCGTCACTGTGGGCTCGACAGGCATCACGCTGCGCATCGCGTCCTCCGACACCGTGGCGGTCTGCACCACCGGATCGGCGCTAACGCCACCCTTCACGCCCAAGGCGGGCAGCGGCCTGGGCGGCGGCAACTTCAACTTCCTCCGCATGGGCGAGACGGACGGTGCCGGCGCAGTCAGTGGCACCATCACGCTGACCATCACTGGCGCCGACAACATCCTCATTGACGCGACCACGGGATATGTCCGTTAGATACTTCCGCCAGAGCGGCGCCACCCTGATCGAGCTGATCGTGTTCATCGTCATCGTCAGCGTGGCTCTGGTGGGCGTTCTCAGCGTGCTCAACCTTACCGTCAAGAGCAGCGCCGATCCCGTGCAACCCAAGCAGGCGCTTGCCATTGCCGAAGGCATGCTGGAAGAAGTACTGCTCAAGGGCTATTGCGATCCCGACACGGTGGACCTGATCACCACGGCGCCGATCCCGGCCTGTGGGGCCAAGGCCACCGAGGCGACACGTGCGCTCTATGACGACGTGGACGACTACGATGGCTTCCATCTCGCCAATGCAACCACGGTAATCGGCAGCTATGCGGCGACAGGTTACGCGGTGGACGTAAGTGTTGCGGCGCCCGCCATGGTGAACGGCCAGTTGGTGAAGGAGGTCCGCGTCACCGTGACGCCTCCGAATGGCAGTGCCATCGTTCTCTACGGCTACCGGGCGAACTACTGATGCGAACCGTCCGCGGATTTACGCTCGTTGAGATGATCATAGCGATGGTGATCACGGGGATCATTGCCGCGATGTTGACCACGTTCCTGGTGAAGCCGGTGCAGGGCTACTTCGACAGCGTGCGGCGCGCCCAACTGACCGACATGGCCGATCTGGCGCTCAAACGCATGGCGCTCGAAATCCGCACGGCCGTCCCGAACACGGTGAGCACCGGCAGCGGCTACGTCCAGTTCATCCCCGCTACCGGCGGCGGCCGTTACTGCACGGATGCGGATGCCTGCACCAACAAGTTGGTCACGGGGTCCGCCTCCATGCAGTTCGACGTCCTCGGGCCTGCGTCCACCGTCACATCGGGTGATCAGATCATCATCTACAACACCGGGCAGACGGGACTCGATGCCTACAGCAACAATAACTGCGGAAACCTGACCGTAACCGGAACCCCGAGCACGCTGATCTACAACAGCACTACTTTTCCCTATGCTTCGCCCTCCAATCGCTTTCAGGTTGCCCCGAGCAGCGGGCCGGTGCGCTTCAGTTGCACCGCGACTCAAGTACAGCGCGTCAATGGCGCCGTTGCCTTCTGCGGGACTACGCCTGTGTCAAGCACGTCGGTGCTTGCCGCGGCGGACAGCGTGAGTTGCAACTTCACCTACGATGCCGCCGTTTCAGGTACCAACGGCCTGCTGACCATGAGCCTGACGCTCACGATGTCCGGCGAATCCGTCACTCTTGTGAACCAAATCCATGTCGACAATATGCCCTGACCCCTCTCCCTCGCGGACTGGTGGTTTTGCCATCTTGTCCGCGATCTTTATCCTGGTCGTTCTGGCGGCCCTTGGCGCGTTTGTCGTGTCGGTTACCGCGACACAAAACATCACCTTCGCCCAGGATGTTCAGGGCGTGCGGGCCTATCAGGCGGCGCGCGCCGGGATCGAGTCCGGCATTGCCAAGTGGCTGAGCACGTCGCCCAGCCTCGCGGCTAACTGCGCCAGCACAGGGGCATCCGTGGCGTTGCCCAACCTCGGCTTTTCCTTCGATTTGGTCGCAACCCCAACCACCAGCGGCGGCTTGTTGTTCTGCGATCTTACAGCCACGGCGCGCCCGACCGGCATGACCAGCGCAAATGTCGGATCAATCGGCTACGTCGAGCGAAAGTTGCGGGTAGTCATTGAAGGAATGTGACAGGTGGGATGCCCGCACGGTGCTGGATTCTCGCCGCCGAATGATTGGTTAGTGCAGTCGACCTCGTATATGAGCTCACCGGCAGGTGTAGCCTAATCCCCCAGCAATTCCTTCGGCAAGGCGAAATTGACATTCTCTGGAACGCCGTCCAGCGTCTTGATGCTGCCGGCGCCCAGCCCCTTGAGTCGTTCCACGACGCCGTTGACCAGCACCTCGGGCGCCGAGGCGCCTGCCGTAACGCCGACCCGCGCATCGCCTTTCAACCACTTTGCGTCGATCTGATCGGCACCGTCCACCAGAAAGGCCGGGATGCCGCCGATCGCCGCGACTTCGCGCAGGCGGTTGGAGTTCGAACTGTTCTTCGATCCGACCACGATCACCACGTCAACCTTGCCGGCCATCGCCTTGACCGCATCCTGCCGGTTCTGCGTGGCATAGCAGATGTCGTCTTTCTTGGGTCCGACGATCCCGGGGAAGCGGACGCGCAGCGCGGCGACGATGGCTTGCGCGTCGTCCACCGAGAGCGTGGTCTGCGTCACATAGGCGAGCGGCGCCGTACCGCCAGCGCCAGCGCTCTGCGTCCCTTCGGGAACTCTCGGCTGAAGTTGCGCGACATCCTCGACGTTTTCCACCAGATACATGGGTCCGGTCGCCTGACCCATGGTGCCTTCGACTTCGGGGTGGCCCTTGTGTCCGATCATGACGATCTCGTAGCCCTGCTTGTGCAGGCGCGACACTTCGAGATGCACCTTGGTCACCAGCGGGCAGGTCGCATCGAATACCTTCAGGCCGCGCTTGTCAGCCTCGATGCGCACCGACAGCGGCACACCATGCGCGCTGAACACCACCGTGGCGCCGTCCGGCACTTCGGAAAGTTCTTCGACGAACACCGCGCCCTTGGCCTTGAGGCCGTCGACGACGTAGCGGTTGTGAACCACCTCGTGCCGCACATAGATCGGTGCGCCGAACTTTTCCAGCGCGCGCTCGACAATGGCGATCGCCCGTTCGACGCCGGCGCAGAAACCTCTTGGGTTGGCGAGCAGGATGTCCATCAGAGAATGCCTATGATTTCGACTTCGAAGCGTACCGGCTTGCCGGCCAGCGGATGGTTGAAATCGACCAGCACCGCGTCGTCGTCCAACTCACGCACGATGCCAGTGAACTTTTCGCCGCCGGGTGCCGCGAACTCGATCAGGCCGTGCAGCTCCGGGCTGGCATTGGGCGGCAAGTCGCTGCGCGGCATGCGCTGTGTCAGTTGCGGGTTATGTGCACCGAAGGCCTGACTGGCTTCAAGCAGGAAGACATGGCGCTCGCCGACATTGACGCCGATCAGGCAGTGCTCGAGCGGTGGCGCCAGTTCGCCGCTGCCCAGTTGCAGGGTCGCCGGCGTCGAGCCGAAAGTGCTGACCAGTTCGATATCGTCGCCGGTGGCGACGCGGTAGTGCAGCGTGATCAGGTTGCCGGCGCGTACGGTTTCAGCAATTTGGGTCATGGGTTTTCCTTGCCGAAGCGGAACTGGTGCCAGAGCATCAGTGCCACGCCGACGAAAATGGCCGAATCGGCCACGTTGAAGGCCGGCCAATGATAGCCCGCCAGATGAAAATCGAGGAAATCCACCACGGCGTCGAAGCGCAGGCGGTCGACGACATTGCCGATTGCGCCGCCGAGGATCAGCGACAGGGCCGCCGGCATCAGGCGCTCCTGTGCATGCTTGCGCAACAGGCTCAGCAACCACAGCGAAATGCCGAGCGCGAGGGCGACGAAGAACCACTTCTGCCAACCCCCGGCATCGGCGAGAAAGCTGAACGACGCGCCGGCATTGAAGACCAGGACGAGATTGAAAAAGGACGTCACGATCTGCCGGTCCATCAGGCGGAAGTTCGCCAGCACCCATCCCTTGCTGATCTGGTCGAGCACCAGCACCAGCAGCGCCAGTGCCAGCCAGCGACCGAGCGTTGCAGTAGATTTAGGCAAACTCGCGTGCCTCGCCGGCGCCGAACAGATTGGTGCTGCAGCGGCCGCAGAGTTCCGGATGCTCGGCGTTCACGCCGACATCCTCTCGCCAGTGCCAGCAGCGGGCGCACTTGGCGTGGGCGCTTGGGCTGGCGACGATGCTCACGCCACTGCCGGCATCACCCTTCTCGATGCTCACCTTCGAACAGATGAAGACGAACTTGAGGTCGTCGCCAAAGGAAGCCAGCAGGTCCCAGGTTTCGGCTTCGACGCGCAGGCTCACCTCGGCCTGCAGCGAAGAACCGATTCCACCGGTGCTGCGCACGTCTTCCAGCACCCGTGAAACCTCGGCGCGCACGCTGCGCAGGCTTTGCCACCGTGTCACCAGCGCCGACTCTTCAGCCTGCTCCGGCAGTGTGTGCCACGTGGCCAGCATGACGCTGTCGCCCTGTTTCAGCGTGGCCCAGATTTCCTCGGCGGTGAAGGACAGCACCGGCGCCATCAGCCGCGTCACGGTTTGCAGGATGTGCCACAGCGCGCTTTGCGCCGAACGGCGCGCGCGTGAATCTTCCGCTGCGGTGTACAGCCGGTCCTTGAGGATGTCGAGGTAGAAGGCGCCGAGGTCTTCGGAACAGAAGTTCATCAGCGCCTGCACTACCTTGTGGAACTCGAAGCGCTCGTAGTCGGCGGTGCACTGCGCCTGCAGGCGACGGGTCAGCGCCAGCGCGTAGCGGTCCACTTCCAGCCATTCCGCGGGCGGCAGCATCTTTGTTCCAGCGTCGAAGTCGGCCGTGTTGGCCAGCAGGAAACGCAAGGTATTGCGCAGCCGGCGGTAAACCTCGACCACGCGCGGCAGGATGTTCTTCTCGTCGATCGACAGCTCGCCCGAGTAGTCGGTGCTGGCCACCCAGAGGCGCAGGATTTCCGCGCCGAGCGTATCGGAGATTTTCTGCGGCGCGACGACGTTGCCCTTCGACTTGGACATCTTCATGCCCTTGCCGTCGACCACGAAGCCGTGCGTC
>JAPLRA010000424.1:6099-7244 GCA_026399445.1 Sulfuritalea sp. | reverse complement strand
TCGTCCAGTCCGTCACCTTCAGCGTCGGCGGCGGCCTCGGCTTCACCCTGGCGCTGGTGCTGATGGCCAGCGTGCGCGAGCGCCTGACGCTGTCCAATGTGCCCGACCTGGCGCAGGGCACGGCCCTGTCGCTGATGCTGGCCGGCATTCTCTCGCTTTCTTTCATGGGCTTTGCCGGGTTGGGCGGATGATGAGTACTTACCTCGTGACCATCGGCCTCATTTTCGCCATCATGCTGGGCGGCATCGCGGTCGAACGCCTCTACCGGCGCTTCGCCGCGAGCAACCCGCAACTCGGCCCATTCCGCGACACCAGCAAATGCGGCAGTTGCACGGCCGGTAGCGGTTGCAGCGATGACGCCTGCAGCGACACCGACCCGGCCGCCGCGCCACGCCGCTGATCAAGTTTTTTTGGAGCTATCATCATGCAGACACCCAAATCACCGGCACCACCTCCCGCGAGGACCCATGCGGCGGTTCTTGTCCAGTCGCGCCGCATCACGCCGCCCGCCTCGCGCGAAGAGGTCCGCCACCTGGTGTTCCGTACCGGAGACCAGTCCTTCGACGGCGCGCCCGGAAACTGCATTCGCGTCATGGCGCCGGGGCAATACGGCAATCCCTGGCATACCCGCCTCTACTCGATCATGGACCTGGAGCGGCGCGACAACGGCACCGAGTTCGCCATCTGTGTGCGGCGCTGTTCCTATATCGACGACTTCACCGGCGAAGAACACAAGGGTGTGGCCTCGAACTACCTGTGCGACATGCGTCCCGACGACGCGCTGCAGTTCGCCGGCCCGATTGGTTACCCGTTCGTCATTCCAGAGGACAAGAGCGCGGACATCCTGTTGCTGGGCATTGGCACCGGCATCGCTCCGTTCCGCACGCTGATCCGGCAGATCTATGAAAAGATCGGCGGCTGGGAGGGCAGGGTGAGGCTGTTCTATGGCGCGAAAAGCCCGCTCGAAATGCTCTACATGAACGACGAGAACAACGACCTCGCCAACTACTTCGACCAGCCCACCTTCAAGGCCTTCCAGGCGGTCAGCCCGCGTCCAGCCCTCGGTGCGCCGGTGGCAATGGAGCAGGCCCTGACGCAAAACGCGGCGGAAGTCTGGGACATGATCCAGCGGCCGAACACGCGAG
>JAPLRA010000424.1:0-6039 GCA_026399445.1 Sulfuritalea sp. | reverse complement strand
AGCGGCAAAGTGCTGGGTATGATCGACAAGGCCATGGTGGAGATGGCCGGCTCCAGCAGGAACTGGGTCTCGGTGCACGCGCAGCTTCGCTACAGCAGCCGCTGGAGTGAGGTGCTGTACTGACGGGCAGCCAGCATTCAGCGCGCCGCGGCCTATTTGGGTTTCTTCAGGTAAGGCACATAGGCCATGTCGGTCTTGGTGATGTGCGTGGTCAGCCAGTTCGTCAGGAATTCCACGGTATCGGTGGAAATGTCCTGCCCGATGGACTTGAGCATGAGTTCGTCGAGCCGTTGGCGAAACGCGGCATGCTCAGCTGCGTGTTCAACCAGGCCGGGAAATTCCGCCGATTTCATCAGCGCTTCTTCAGCAGCGAAGTGCGCCCGCGTGTACTGCTTCAATCGGGTGAGCGAGTAAACGCCGAACAGCGTGCGTTCATCATCGGCGGCGCTTTGCAGTTCCGCGAGCCACTGGAAAATTTCCCGGTGCTGCTCGTCGAGCAGCGCAACTCCGGTCTTGAGGGCTGCGGTCCATTTCATCATGGTCGAAATGGTAGCACCTTGCGGCGGCTTGATGAAAAAAGGGACCAACCGGGCTGCTTGGTGGTTAGGAACCCGGCCCCTCTTGACCGGATTCGCCGTACCGCCGGCGCCGACTTTTCGATGCGACTCTCCTGCTGCCGCAGAAGGACAGACTTTAGTCGTGACCTTCCTCGAACCAGCGCAGCTTGTCGCGCAGCGTCACCACTTCGCCGACGATGATCAGGGTCGGTGCGCGCAGCTTGGAGGTTTCGGCCAGAGCCGGCAGCGTGGTCAGCGTGCCGGTGATGGTGCGCTGGGTGGGCTGGGTGCCGTGTTGAACGATGGCGGCCGGCCAGTCGGCGGGCAGGCCGTGTTCCATGAGCTTGGCGCACAGGTGTGGCAGGCCCGACAGGCCCATGTAGATCACCACGGTCTGGCGGCGGCGGGCGAGGCCGGGCCAGTCGAGGTTCATGCTGCCGTCCTGGAGGTGGCCGGTGACGAAGACGCAGGCCTGGGCGTGGCTGCGATGCGTCAGCGGTATGCCGGCATAGGAGGCGACGCCAGCCGCGGCAGTGATGCCGGGCACCACTTCGAAGTTGATGCCGTCGGCGTGCAGGGTTTCGACTTCCTCGCCGCCGCGACCGAAAATGTAGGTGTCGCCACCCTTGAGGCGCACCACGCGCTTGCCGGTCCGGGCGAGGCGCACCAGCAGCTCGTTGATTTCTTCTTGCGGGAGCGAATGGTTGCCGCGTTCCTTGCCGGCGTAGATGAGTTCGGCGTCGGCGCGGGCGAGCTCCAGCACCGGCTTGGAAACGAGGTTGTCATAGACCAGCACATCCGCTTCGCCGATCAGGCGCGCGGCCTTGAGGGTCAGCAATTCGGGGTCGCCGGGGCCGGCGCCGACCAGTTAGACCCAGCCGGGTTGAGCAGGAATAGGTTTCATGGAGGATGGGAGGGGCGGGCCTTCAATTTGCTTTTCGCGTGTTTCATCATCGGTGGGTGGCGCTCGGTGCGATGAGCGTTAAGAGCAACCGCCGCCGCAGCCTCCACAGCCTTGTTTTGACGCCGGCGCATTGCAGCCGCCGCGGAAAATGAACTGGAATTCGCCGGGCGCAACTTCGGAGAAATCCAGTGTGGTGTTCTCCAGCAGCGGCTGGCTGTGCGGCGAGATCAGGATGGCGATGCCGCCGCCATCGACGACCAGGTCGTCTTCGCGTTCGTCGTCGAAGCCCATGCCATAGACCAGTTCTCCATCGGTTTCGTCAATCTTGGCGGCGACTCGTAGCATGGGCTGGTCGCCGGCCTTCGGTTCTTCGGCGGCGGCGCGGGCGATTTGCTCCGCAGCGGCTGGGGTCAGGGCGAACATGGGGCTGATTCCTTGTAGTCGTTGGTCATGCAGTCGCGGACGTGCTGGACGAATTTCGCCGGCCAGTCGCAGCCGCTGGTGGCGCGCAGATGGGTGTAGGAGGCGAGCAGGCGGTGCTGCAGGACGCCGTCGTGGTGGCCGTCGGCATAGCGGGTGGCGGCCGGGAGGTCGTAGAGGTTCGAGTAGTGGAAGTCGTGGGCGCGCAGCGGGGGCGTGCCGTCGGCGCCGCTGCCGCGCCACGGATGATTGCCGTTCGGTTCGAGGATCACGTAGCCGCGGCCGACGGGCTTGGCGTGCATGCGAATGTCGCCGGGAATCACGCCGACCATTGCGGCGCTGCGACCCTTCCAGTGGATGCTGCGCGCCAGGTACATCAGGCCGCCGCATTCGGCATAGGCGGGCAGGCCGGCCTCGATGGCGCGGCGGATGTCGGCACGCAGTGGCGTGTTGGCTTCCAGTTGATCGAGGAAGCATTCGGGAAAGCCGCCGCCGATCAGCAGGCCGTCGCAGGGTGGCAACTTGGCGTCGTGCAGGGTGTCGAAGAACACGGTCTGCGCGCCGGCCGCTGTCAGTGCGGCGAGGTCGTCGGCGTAGTAAAAGCCGAAGGCGGCGTCGCGGGCAATGGCGATGCGCACCGGCGTGTCGACGCTGCGCCATTGCGGGGGTGATTTCCAGCAGGCGATCGAGATCAACCTGTGCGGCAATGCGTTCGCCGATGGCTGCGATGTGCCGCTCGGCTTCGGCGGTTTCGTTCACCGGCATCAGTCCCAGGTGACGCTCGACCAGCGCCAGTTCGGGGTCTTCCTGCACCGCGCCGAGCACTGCGACGTCGGTGTAGTGCTCGATGACGGCGCGCAGCTTGGCTTCGTGGCGGCGGCCGCCGAGGCGGTTGAGGATCACGCCGGCAATCCGGATTTTCGGGTCGAAGGCCTGGTAGCCGAGGATCAGCGGCGCGATGCCGCGTGTCATGCCGCGGGCATCGAGCACCAGCACCACCGGCAGGTCGAGCAGGCGGGCCAGTGCGGCGTTGCTGTTCGAGCCGTCGAGATCAAGCCCGTCGTAGAGGCCCTTGTTGCCTTCGATCATGCAGATTTCGGCGTCGTGGCCGTGGCGGGCAAACTGGGCTTGCAGTTCGGCGTCGGGCGAGAGGAAAAAGTCCAGGTTGTAGCAGGGCCGCCCCGCGGCAACCGACAGCCACAGCGGATCGATGTAGTCCGGACCTTTCTTGAAGGGCTGCACCGAGCGCCTGGGCTGGCCGTGCCTGCCCGAGCTCAATGCGGCGGCGAGGCCGATGCTGATGGTGGTCTTGCCCGAGGACTTGTGGGCGGCCGAGATCAGGAAGCGATGCATGGCGCGCACGCGCTACAGGCTCAGTCGGTCGCGCTGGCTGCGGCTTCGAGCTCGGCGATATCGTCCTGTGGCAGGAAGTGCAGCACGCGCACGCCGATGGTGGTCATGGTGAAGGCGATGCCCAAGCCACCAAGCGCCAGCAGGAATTCAGGCAGGCTGGCACTGTAGTGATCGACCGCGCCGTCCATGAAGCTGCTCTTGACGTCGTAGCCGGGGAAAATGTCGAGCGGGAAGGCCTGGCCGCCGATGATGAAGACATAGAGCTGGAAGTAGGCGCCGAGGATCACCAGCAGGGCCGCGACATTGACCCAGAGCGTCTTGTCCCGGGTGCCCGGGCTGAACAGCAGGGCCAGCGGCAGCAGCGTGCCGATCAGGATCTGGCCGACCCAGAACATGCTGGCGAACTCGCTGTCGAACAGGATGAAATATTCGAAGGCGATGTTCTTGGCGAAATAGGCATTGACCAGGTGCAGCGCGATCGTGAAGTACAGCACGGCGCCGACGAAGGTGGCCAGCAGGTTCTTCATGCGGCGCAGGATCAGCGGCGGCAACTGCATGTTGTTCCAGGCGTACATGGTCGATTGCACCACGAGGAACACGGCCAGCCCCCAGGCGAAGGACATGATGATGAACATCGGTGCCAGCAGGGCGGTGCCATAGGCCTGGCGAGCGACGAGAAAGGCGAAGATGGAGCCGGTGCCGGTGGTCAGGATGATGCGCCAGATGAAGGTCGCCAGACCGGCTGCCTTGGAGAAGGGATTCATGCGGCGTTCCATCATGGTCCATAGATAAACCGCGACGAAGCCGTAAAACACCGGATACAGAATCACGTTCCAGCCGAACACCGAGGTCGGGTTGAAGTGCGTTGCCGCCACCATCAGCCGGTCGGCGCGACCCAGATCGAGCATGATCACGGCGAGGCCGCCGCTCAGCATGGCAATCCCGAGCAGGCCGGACAGCGGAGCGCGCGACTTGTAGAGCACCCGGCCGAAGACCGATCCCATCGAGGCGACATTGAGCACGCCCGAAGCGATCAGGAAGATCGACACGACATGGGGCAGGCCCCAGACGAACTGGTTGTTCATGCCGGTCACGACGTGGCCGGTATGTTCCATGTAGAGGGCCGCGGCGACGCCGATGGCCGAGACCAGACCACCGATGGCGGCGAGGACGTAGAACAGGCCTTCTTCGTGGCGGGGATTGAGATTGGCCATGGTCAGAGTCCCTGGTAGCGCACGCCTTGATTCAGGCGAAGATCGCTGCGAACTTGCGTGGTCGGCACGCTGGCGATGCGTTTGGCAATAGCGCTGGCGGGGTCGTTGAGGTCGCCGAACAGCATGGCGCCTTCGGGGCAGAATTCGACGCAGGCAGGCTGCTGGCCCTTGTCGATGCGATGCACGCAGAGCGTACAGGATTCGACGCAGCCCTGGCCGCGCGGCACTTCGGGATTCTGTTCGTGCAGCGGCGCATGGACGAAGGAGCGGGCCAGTGCTGGCACATCATGGGCAGCTCTGTCTTCTTGCCGTTGCGCCGATCGGTGAGTTCGATCTTGCGGATCCATTGCGAATTCTGGCGCGGATCGGGCAGCTTTTCGCTGACGCCGTTTTCGGTGTGGCAGGCGTCGATGCACTTGGTGCAGCCGGGTGCGCACTTGCCGGCGTCGATCAGCAGGCCCCAGCGCACGGCGGGCGAGGCGGCGGCGGTCTTGCGAGCGTCGGTGGCAGCGTTTGCCTCGCCGACGGCCATCAGGTGCAGGCCGGGAGCGATGGCGGTGAAGCCGAGGCCGGCAACGCCGGCGCCGGCGGCGGCGATGAAGGCGCGGCGTGGGTTGTGGTCGGGCGTCTTCATGGCTTCAATCCAGTCGCCTTGAGTTTGGCTTTCGGCTGGTGGCACTCGAAGCAATCGAGCTTCACAGCCACATAGGCGTGGCAGCTTTCACAGAAATCGCCTTTACCGAGCACCGTGCCGGTCTTCTTGCTCGCGTGACACTCGATGCAGGCATTGAGCGAAGCCGGTTCGCCGCGGATGCCCTGGCGCAGGGTGCGGTCGCGCTGGTGCTTGAGCATCTCCATGTGGTTGCGGCGCATTTCCTCGGGCGGCGCGATGCACTTGCCGTCGCTCTCCGTCACCATGTTGGGAACGGGTGTGCGCAGGGGATGTGCTTCGCCTTTGTGCGCAAAAGTCGGCGCCGGCGACACGGCGACCAGTGCGGCAAAGATCGTGACGAGGATGCGCAGCAGCTTCATGGAGTGTTTACTCGCCGAGACCCATCTGGATGTAGCCGGTCGGGCAGACGTCGGCACAAATATGGCAGCCGATGCACTTGTCGTAGTCGGTAGCGACGTAGCGGCCGGTCATGGTCTCGGTTTTCTTGACCTTGTACACGGCGGTCTGCGGGCAATACACGACGCAGTTGTCGCACTCGAAGCACTGGCCGCAGCTCATGCAGCGCTTGGCCTCGGCAATCACCTCGGCTTCGGAGAGTGCATCGATGCGCTCGTCGAAATTGCCCAGTGCCGAATCCTTGTTCAGGTGCGTGACGTGGCGCTTGTTGCGGTCGGTGTATTGGAAGTGGCCGAGGAAGAGCTGGTCGTGCGGGATCACGTAGCGCTCGGAGCGGTTCTCGTAGTTGTGCACCACGCCCTTGTTGCTGTCGGTGCCGTGGGTCGCGCCCTTGACCTCGCCAAGCTGGACGCCCTTCTCCACGTACTTGCGCATCAGGTCGAAGGAATGCACGTCGATCTTCGGCCGGCGCTGCATTTCCTGGCCGGCGAGGAACTGGTCGATGCCGTCGGCGGCAATTGC